>CAXTUM010000045.1:0-10166 GCA_964247205.1 uncultured Beijerinckiaceae bacterium | reverse complement strand
CAATACCGCCGCGGATCATCAGATCGCCTGCAAAAATGAAGAACGGGATCGCCATCATGGCGAAGGCGTTCATGCCGCTGTTGATTTGCTGAAACACCACGATGGGCGGCAGGTCCATGTAAAGCACGGTGGCCAGGGAGGAGATGCCGAGGCAGAACGCCACCGGCATGCCGATCAGCAGCAGGATGGAGAAGGAGCCGAAGAGAATCCAGAGTTCCATGGTCTTACTCTACCGCTGCCGAAGCGGGAGCGCCCGGCGTGACCACGGTTGTGTCTGTGCCGTTCGCAAGCTGATTCACGAGGTTTTCGAACGCGAAAAGCGCGATCATCACGCCGCCGAAAACCAGCGGCAGATAGTCCATGCCCTGCGGGATGTTGATGCCCGCCATCTTGGCGTTCCAGGTTTTTTCAGTGAGTTGCCAGCCGTAAACCATCATGTAGAGCCCGAAGATGACGATCAGCGCATGCGTGGTCAGTTTCATGGCAAACCGCAAGGGCTTCGGGGCATAATGAAGACCGATCTCGAAACCCATGTGCTCGCCGTCGCGCACGCCGACAGCGCCGCCCAGAATGATGAACCAGCTCATCAGCAGCAGTGCGCCGGGCTCGGTCCAGCTGGGTGAATCGTTGAAGATTTTCCGGCCAATGACCTGCCATGCCACGAACAGAGTCATCAGGATCAGGCCGGATGCGGCAAGCCAGAGAAAGACCCGGCTGAGCGGCGCGAGGTAGCGAGCCAGTGTTTGCGCAAGGGATTGCATGATCTTCCGTCCTCCAGCACACAGCTTCGGCGCGTTCACGCAGTGCCGGTTGTTGTCACAATTTGTAGGCCTTCTCGGCGAGCCGCCACGCGAGGTCGCTCGCAAGCTCATGGGCTTCGTCCAGATCCAGCCGGTGTTCGGCGACCAACCGTGCCAGGAAACCGCAATCCAAGCGGCGCGCCATATCGTGACGTGCCGGGATCGAGAGATAGGCCCGCGTGTCGTCGTTGAAGCCGACCGTATTGTAGAATCCGGCGGTTTCGGTCGTGAGTTCGCGAAAGCGGCGCATACCCTCGGGCGCATCGAAGAACCACCAGGCCGGACCAAGCTTCAGCGCGGGATAGACACCGGCGAGCGGCGCGAGTTCGCGGCTGTAGGATGTCTCGTCGAGCGTGAAGAGGATGATCGTGAGGTTCGGTTCGTGTCCCACGGCGTCCAGCAGGGGTTTCAGCGCCCGCACGTAATCCGTCGGCGTGGGGATATCCGCTCCCTTGTCCCGGCCGAAGCGTGTGAGCAGGTCCGGGCTGTGGTTGCGGAAGGAGCCCGGATGCAACTGCAGAACCAGTCCGTCATCGAGGCTCATTCTGGCCATTTCCGTGATCATCTGACCGCGGAAGGCATCGGCTTCCTCGGGAGAAACCGGCCCTGCGATAACGCGGGCAAACAGATTGGCGGCATCGGCTTCCGCAAGGTTCATCGTGCGCGCCGTCATATGCCCGTGATCAGTCGCCGTGGCTCCGTGCCGGATGAAGAATTGCCGACGCTGGCGATGCGCCGCCAGGTATCCACGCCAGACAGCCGTATTCTCGCCTGTGATCGCACCCAGTGTTATCACATTGGCGCGAAAACCGTCGAATTCGGGATCGACAACTGCATCTGGCCGGTAGCAGGGCAGCACCCGGCCGCTCCAGCCTGATGTCTTGATGGCTGCATGATGAGACAGATCATCCAGCGCGCCATCGGTTGTGGAGATCGCCTTGATGCCGAAACTCTCGTAGAGTGCGCGCGGGCGGCAGGCAGGTGCGGCAAGCGCTTCCGCGATCTGGTCATACAGTCCATCGGCATTGGCCGGGCTGAGCCGCTCCCTGATGCCGAACGTATCCTCGAGTGATTGTTCGAACCATAGCCGGGTCGGCGTGCCACGGAAGAGATGCCAGTGCGCTGCAAACAAGCGCCAGATTGCGCGCGGGTCCTGCTCGACCGCACCGCCATCGGCACGCGGGATGCCAAGTTTCTCCAGAGGCACTCCCTGTGAATAAAGCATGCGGAAAACATAATGGTCGGGTTTGACGAATAGCGACGCCGGGTCCGGGAAAGCCTCGTTCTTCGCGTACCATGCCGGGTCGGTATGTCCGTGCGGGCTGACGATCAGGGCGGATTTCACACCGGCATAGAGTTCTCTGGCAATGGAGCGGGTGCGGTCATCGGCGGGAAAGAGCCTGTCCGGATGGAGGGCCATCGTGTGTCCTGCTGTGTTTTCTGGCGCGGGCCGCTTGTAGGTACTCTATTGCAGCGGTACGGCAATGGGAATTGCCACGGAATACGTCAGTATTTTTCCTTGCGGTGGCCGGACATGATTGCCATCCGCCGGCAATTCCCCGATTATTTCGCCTGACGGGAGAACGCTGATGTTGCGGCAGTCTTGGCGCTGGTTTGGACCCAATGATCCGGTGCCGCTTGATCATATACGTCAGGCCGGCGCAGCCGAGATCGTTACGGCGCTGCATGACGTGCCAATCGGCGAGGCATGGACCGAACGCGGCGTTGCTGAGCGCAAGGCGCTCATCGAAGCGACAAAGCCAGGCATGACCCCGCTGAGATGGACCGTGGTGGAAAGCATCCCGATCCCGGATAACGTGAAGCGGATGGGAGGCGCAGCCAGGGCTTCCATCGACAGCTGGATCGCCAGCCTCGAAGCCGTGGCGAAGAACGGCATCCGCATCATCTGTTACAACTTCATGCCCGTGGTGGACTGGGCGCGGACGGATCTTGATGCTCCGATGCCAACCGGTGCAACCGCCCTGCGCTTCGACAATGTGCGGTTTGCCGCGTTTGAACTGTTTATTCTTGAGCGCCCCGGTGCCGAGGCGGACTATGATTCCGAAACCCGCAGAAAGGCCAAAATCGCCTATGACGCGATGAGCCAAAAAGACATCGATTATCTCATCATGGTTATCGCCAGCGCCTTGCCCGGCTCCACGACAGAGCCGATGACGATCCCGAAATTCCGCGACCGGCTGCTGCAATACCGGGGCATAGATCATGCGCGGTTGCGGCTGCATCTCGTGGAATTCCTCGCCCGGGTCACACCAGTGGCTGAGAAGCTGGGTGTAACCCTTACGTTGCATCCCGATGATCCGCCGCGCTCGCTCTTCGGCCTGCCGCGCGTGGCTTCGACTGCTGCTGACTATCAGGCGCTGTTCGATGCGGTGCCAAGCCCCGCCAACGGCATGTGCTTTTGCACAGGCAGCCTTGGTGTCCGGGCGGACAATGACCTGCCCGTGATGGCCGCCAGCTTCTGTCCACGCATTGCTTTCACGCACCTGCGCGCGACAAAACGGGAGGCCGATGGTTTCAGTTTTCATGAATCCGATCATCTTGATGGCGATGTCGACATGGTAGCGGTCCTGCGGGCTTTGATGCGCGAGAACGCCCGGCGACCGGAGGAACGCAAGATCGTCATGCGCCCCGATCATGGCCATCGCATGCTGGATGATCTGGCGGATCGGAAAGTCACGCCGGGCTATACTGCGGTTGGCAGGCTGAAGGGTCTGGCGGAACTGCGCGGAGTGATGAAGGCGTTGTCATGACGGGCTTATGCAATGAGCCATCCCGATGCACACCCGCAGCGCAGTGAAACAACATGACCACCTTGGCGTGAGACAAGAAACCATGCCGAACGTCATCATCCCCAGGGTCCAGCTGGTCTTGATCGTCAGCAGCGCGTTTGCAGATATTTGTGCTCTTTTCACGGCCTACCGAGACGAACAAAAGGCATGACAGGAGGCGATAATGGCGGATTACAGGATCAACCCCATGCCGGCGCAGATTACGCCGGAGCTTGTAGCGAAGCTCATGAAGGTCGAGACGGCGACGGTGGGCCATTCGCGCCACTGGGGTTTCATGGACCGTCGCATCCAGCCGCTGCTGCGCAGCAAGCGCATAGCGGGGACCGCTGTGACGCTGGCGATCCCAGGGCCGGATTCCACGCTGCTGCACCATGCGCTGGGATTGCTCAGGCCGGGCGATATCCTTGTGATCGACCGTCTGGGAGACGACCGCCACGCGTGCTGGGGCGGCGGGGTCACCATTGCCGCGAAGGCCGCCGGTGCGGTGGCAGGTATTGTCGATGGCCCCTGCACTGACCTCGCCGAGATCGAGGATTCGGATTTCCCTATGTGGTGCCGCGGCATGGCGCCCATCACCACGCGGCTCTACAATCTGGGCGGCATGCTCAATCTGCCGATTTCCTGCGGCGGCACTGTCGTGCAGGCGGGTGATGCGATCCTCGCTGATGAATCCGGCGTGCTGGTGCTGCCAGCTTCCGAAGCGGACGCGGTGGCGGAGGCCGCTATCGCCCGGCAGGAGCGCGGCGAGCGGAACCAGGACCGCGTGCGCAGCGGCGAGAAACTCGGTGATCTCTCGGGTGCTACGAAGATGGTGCAGGACTCACTGGAAACCAAGGCATGACGTATCGCATCATCCTCCTTGATCTGGGCACCGAAAAGCGGGCGCAGCAGATGCGCGCATTGCTGCCCGAGGGCTTTAGCTTCGACTATGGAACGGGGCGCGGCGATGCCCACATGATGGAGATCATCCGTGATGCGGATTTCGCCATCGCCGGGCAGGTCGGCGTCAGCGCCGATGTGCTGGGTGCGGCAAGGCAACTCAAATTGCTCCATAAATGGGGCGTCGGCGTCGATAACATTGATGTCGAGGCGGCGCGGCGGCTGGGCATCCGCGTGGCGCGCACGACAGGCAGCAATGCGGTTGCGGTGGCGGAATTCACGCTTTCCATGATGCTGATGGCGTTGCGCTTTCCCGCCTACGCCCACCACAAGCTTGCGGGAGGCGAATGGCATGGACC
This sequence comes from uncultured Beijerinckiaceae bacterium, assembly GCA_964247205.1. Classification (GTDB taxonomy): domain Bacteria; phylum Pseudomonadota; class Alphaproteobacteria; order Rhizobiales; family Beijerinckiaceae; genus JADCCX01. The sequence goes on along the minus strand of CAXTUM010000045.1, from coordinate 5,318 downwards.
GGGCAAGCTGCCGGGCGAAACCTTCCTGCTGTCACAGAAGACCGTGGGGATCGTGGGGCTTGGTGCCATCGGCCAGACGCTCGCACGGCTGCTAAAGGGGTTCGGCTGCCGCGTGCTGTATGCCAAGCGGACACGGCTCTCAGCGGCAGAGGAAGAGGCGCTCGGCGTCATCCCCGCCACCATCGACGAGATCATCACGCAATCCGATGTGATCTCGCTCAATTGCCCGCTGACACCTGAAACCGCGAACCTCTTCAATGCTGCCACTTTTGCCCGCATGAAGCGGACAGCCGTGCTGATCAATGCAGCGCGCGGCGGCGTCGTGGTCGAGGAGGATCTGGCCGATGCGCTGCGCCGCAAGGTGATCTCGGCGGCGGCGATGGATGTTTTCTCGGTGGAGCCGCTGCCAGCGGACAGTCCGCTCATCGGCCTCGACAACCTGACGCTCACGCCGCATCTCGCAGCCAGCACCGCCGATACCTTCGAGCCGACGGTGCGGCGCATGTTCGCCAATATGGAGCGCGTGGCGAAGGGTGAACCAATCCCGGAAGGGGATGTCGTGGTGTGAAAAGGAGCAGCCATATGACCAGACTCGATATCCATGTCGGCGGCGATTTCGCTGCTTCCAAGCGACGGGTGCTCGATGCTGTCACCCGCGGTCTGAACGGCGAAACTGTTGGTGAAGACCATGTCACGTTCGAGACATGGGAGGCCCTAGCCGCCGTGATGACCACGAAGCGCTTCGAACTGGTGCGCCATCTGCACCGCCACCCGGAAGCCAGTATCGCCGCGCTCGCGCGCAGTCTCAAACGCGATTACAAGCGCGTGCACGAGGATGTCGATGCCCTTGCAACCGCTGGTCTGATTGACCGGTCGGCTGAAGGCCTGCGGGCCGAGTATAACGAAATCCACACCCGCATCGCTATCTGAGCGATCAGCGTCCTACCACCTTCGTCAATCCCGCCATGCGCTCCACGAGCAGCACGATCACAAGTGTGCCCGCAACGAGAAGCACGGACAGCGCGGCAATCAGCGGATCGGTACGACCTTCCACATAGCGCACCATCTCGACCGGCAGGGTGGAAGCGCGGGGGCCGGACAGAAACAGCGAGATCACGGTTTCATCGAACGACAGCAGGAAGGCTAGAAACGCCGATGCGCCCAGACCCGGCAGGGCGAGCGGCAACGTAACACGCCGGAAAACGCGCCACGGCGCCGCGCCAAGGCTCGCGGCGGCGGCTTCTGCTTCTTCCGGCAGGGTGGAGAAGGTTGTGACCATGAGGCGGACCACGAAAGGCACCGTCACCACCAGATGGCCGAGCGCCAGTCCCGTCAGCGTGGCCGTAAGCCGCCATGGCTGCAACGCCATCAGCATTGCCAGACCCAGTACAAGCGTGGGCAGCAGCAGAGGAGCGAGGAAGAAAGCTTTCAGCGCCCTTGCCGCGGGTACCTTGTTCCTGGCAATCGCATAGGCCGCTGGTACGCCCACGAACAGCGACAACACCGTAACGATGGCCCCCAGAACCAGCGAAAGCCGTAAGCCGCGCATCAGCGCTTCGCTCGCAAACAGCCGTTCATACCAGCGCAGCGAATAACCCGATGGCGGAAAGATGATGAAGCTGTCTGCCGAGAAGGAGATAAAGATCACGACGACAACAGGTGCCAGCAGCAACGCGTAGATCACCGCCGCCAGACCGCCGAGGACAGGCCCCGCTCCTTCCTTCATGCCTCGACCCTCCGGGTCAATGCTGCATAAGCCGAGACCAGCAGCATCACCAGCACCAGCGTGTAGAGCGCCAGCGCGGCGGCGGCTGGCCAGTTCACGTTGGTCACGGCCTGATCAAAAATTTCGGTGGCCAGCAGGAACACCCGTCCGCCGCCCAGAAGCTTGGGCGTGATATAGGCGCTCATCGCCAGCACGAAGCACAGCAGATAGCCGAGCACCACGGCGGGCAGGCTGAGCGGCAGCGTGACACGCCAGAACACGCGCCACGGCGGCGAGCCGAGGCTGGCGGCAGCTTCCTCGCAGACGCGGTCCAGCCGCCCGAAACCCGAGAGCAGTGCAAGGACCATGTAGGGCATCAGGCTTTCCGCCAGACCCAGCGTAACGCCGATGTAGTTGTAGACGAGCCGCACCGGCCCTGTGGTGACGCCAAGCCCCATCAGCGCCGCATTGACAAGGCCGCGATCCCCCAGGAGAGCCAGCCAGCCGAAGACGCGGACGACACCCGAGACCAGCATGGGCGCGACAGCAAGCACCGTCAGCAGCGCTTTGAAGCGCGATGTCGTGCTGTGCAGGAACAGCGCCAGCGGATAGGCCAGCAGCAGCGCCAGTGTCGTGGAGGCGAAAGAGAGCCAGAGCGAATTCCACGTTGTTTCCAGCGTAAACGAATCTTCCAGCAAGGCTGTGAATGTCGCCAGCGACAGGGCAGGGACCATGGCGCCTGTCGGGCCTGTTTCGTTGAAGGCCATGCGCCCGAGGCCCAGCATCGGCAGCACATAGAGCGCCGTCAGCAGCAGCGAGGCGGGCAGGACCATGACAGGGCCTGCCAGACGCCAAGCGGTGCCCGGAGCGCTCAAGTCGTCACTCCCTGGAACACAAGTGTATCCTTTGCCGACCAGACCAGCGCCACCGCTTCGCCCGGCTTGGGCGGCGCACCGCCGGATGCGGTTTCGACCATGACGCGCCCGGCCAGCGTATCGACGAGCACCTCCTGCCGGTCACCGACGAAGACATGACTGCGTATGGTGCCGGGCAACTTGTTTCGGCCCGGCGCCATGTTTTTGTTGGGAGCTCCCAACACGATCCGCTGCGGGCGCAGGAAGACGTCGAGCCTGTCTCCGGCGGGGAGGGGACCAGCCACCGCAACAGGGATACCGCCCAGCGCGATACCGCCTTCTGCTGTGCGCGTGGCGCGCAGGATGGAGCTGCGCCCGACAAAATCCGCCACGAAACGCGTCACCGGGCGGTCGTAGATGGTGCGCGGGTCGGCCAACTGCTCGATGCGGCCTGAGTTCATTACGGCAACGCGGTCGCAGAGCGTCAGCGCTTCGGTCTGGTCGTGGGTGACGAAGAGCGTGGTGATACCGAGCGTGCGCTGCAGGTCGCGGATTTCAATGCGCATGGCATCGCGCAGCTTGGCATCCAGATTGGATAGGCTTTCATCCAGCAGCAGAACATCCGGCTCGATCACCAGCGCCCGCGCCAGTGCGACGCGTTGCTGCTGGCCACCGGAAAGCTCCTTCGGCTTGCGGTCCGCCAGCCCCGTGAGGCGAACCTGTTCCAGCGCGAGGCCCACCCTGTGATCCCGCTCGGCCCGCCCGATACCACGCTCGTCAAGCCCGAAGCCCACGTTGGCAGCGACACTCATGTGCGGGAACAACGCGTACGACTGGAACACATAGCCCATGTTGCGCCGGTGGGCGGGCATGTCCGTGATATCGCGCCCCGTAACGGTGATGCGCCCGCCGGTCGGCTGGATCAGCCCCGCCACCATGCGCAGGGTCGTTGTCTTGCCGCATCCCGATGGACCCAGCAGCGCCACGGACTCCCCTTTGGTCACCGTCAGCGAAATATCGGCCACAGCAACCGTGTCACCATAGTGCTTCGACAGGGAGTAGAGGGCGAGATGCGCGGTCAAGATTATGCAATCAGCGCGCTGAAATGATCTCGCGTCGCCAGCGGTTGTTCCACTGGTCGCGCACCTTGGCGATCTCGGCCCAGTCGACCGGTATCATGCGCTGGCGGTTCTCGGGCGAAGCAGCGGTGCGGGCCAGGGCCGAAGCCACTACATCAGCCTTCGCGTTGGTAGGCGCGTAGAACATGCGCTCAGTGAAAGCTTTCTGTGCCTCGCGTGACAGTGCGAAATTGACGAAAGCCACTGCGGCCGCCCGGTTCTTCGCACCTTCGGGAATGTTGATCGTGTTGATCTGGAAGACCGAGCCTTCCGGCGGCAGCACCACACCGAGGCGGCCGTTGGTCTCGTCACTGTAGAGCTGCGCGCGGGCGTTCCACCCCGTGGCGACACGCACCACGCCGTTGAGGATCAAGGTGTAGCCGTCCGGATTTGGCTCAAAGGTCTGCACCGACGACGAAAGCTCCTTCAGCTTGCGGATCCCCCCATCGATGGATTGCGCGTGATTGCCGCCCTCCATCTTCGTCACCATGGCGGTAAGTGCGAGGCCCTGGATGTTGGGCGGGGCGGCCAGCGCCACCAGACCTTTGAGATCGGGCCGCCAGAGATCGGCAAGCTTCGTCAGCGGCGGGTTCAGATTCTGCTTGTCGAAAACCAGCACGAGATGGTCAAAGGTGACCGCAGGACCAAAGGGGCCACCCACGGCGCGTGCTTCGGGATGCAGATCGTTGAGAGAGGGCGCTTCCTCCGGTGTGATCTTCGAGAACAGGCCTTCGGCATTGCCGATGCCGGAGGTGGAAACATCAAAGATCACCACATCCACCTGCGGATCGGCCTTCTGGGCGCGGATGGTGCCCAGCATCTGCGCCGAGGCGCCGCCCGCCGCGTAGTTCACCTTCACGTTGGGGAAAACCTTCTGGAAAGGCTCCACAACCGTGCGCATGTAATTGTCCTGGAAGATGCCGGCATAGGCCATCAGGGTGATCTGGCCCGTAACAGCGGCGTTCTGGGCCAGAACCCGGCTGTGCAGTGCCATTGGAGCGATCACCGCCGCGGCTGCGCCGGTCAGTAAATGCCTGCGGTCCATGTGCCTTGCGATTTCCCGATCACGCCGTGTCATCTGTGCAATTTCCCATGATCCTATAGGGGGCAGAATGCCTTCCTTGGGATGGCGGATGCAAGAAGAATGTCTGAGAAGGGCGAAGTGCGTCACAGGGTTGTGAACCGGCAAGGTTTCCTACGTAATGATGCCCTCGATACGCCCGGTTCCACGCGATTGACGGATGCCGGATAAAGTCCCATGTGCTCTTCAGCGGTCATCGCACCTCGCCAGTAAAACCGGATGAACCCGATCCCGATCCTTAAACGCGCCTATTCCGCGACCCGCATGGCGCCTCTCGCTGTGGGCCTACTCATGGCTTTGGCGTTGCTGCCAGTCATGGCGATCGGGTATATCGGTGCCCGCGACAACACGGCGCGCCTGCTCACCCAGAACCGGGACAGCCTGCTCGACGGTTTCGAGCAGCAATTGCGCAATTCGCTCGATGGGACAGCCGAGCAAATGGCCATCATCGCAAAAATGATCAGTGACGGGGATGCCAACCCTGACGACCATGCGGGGTTCTCGCAATTCATGAGGGGGTCTTCCCAGGGCCAGAGCTCGCTGGTTTCAATCGGCTGGCT
>CAXTUM010000044.1:0-10210 GCA_964247205.1 uncultured Beijerinckiaceae bacterium | reverse complement strand
GCAGGCGGGTCCACAGCGACCACGATGCGCTTCAATGTCTCCTTGGCAGGCGGCGCAATCACCAGCCCCTCCATTTGCTCCCGGCTCCAGAAAGCATCGCTGCGCTCTTCCACGAATTCACCGTCCAGTTCCTGCCGTCCCAGCCGCGTCCCGGCGTAGCGGCTCACCACTTCGTCCAGAAAGGCCGGTGCGAGATTATAGGCATTGGCCGACGTCGGCGCCCGCGTCAGCGCGGTGCGGGCATCGGCCGCCAGCCGCTTGAGCAATGCCGTCGGCCGGGGCGTCGTCGTCACCACCTCGCGGGGGCGCTTTCCCAGCCGCAGCGCAAACTGCAGGTTGTCCCAGGCTGCCTCCGCATTGTTCCATTTCGCCAGCTCGTCGCACCACGCCGCGTCAAACTGCGGACCGCGCAAGGCCTCCGGCTCTTCCGCCGAAAAGCATTGCGCCACCGCGCCGTTGGGCCAGACCAGCCTGCGGCGCCCGATCTCGAAGCTTGGCCGCTCCCGCCTCGGATGCACGGCCATCAGGCCGGATACACCATCGATCATCACCTCGCGCACGTCGGCGAAAGTCTCGCCAACCAGCGCGATCCGTCCGACAGGCGCAATGCCAGATGCAATATCACCCGTCGCCATGCGGCGCACCCACTCCGCCCCGGTGCTGGTCTTGCCGGCACCCCGGCCACCCAGCACCAGCCAGACCGTCCAGTCCCTGCCCTGATGCGACAACGCGGGCGGAAGTTGATCAGCCCGCGCCCATGTCTGCCAGTCCGTATTGATCCGCTCGATCTGGCGGCGCGAGAGCGATGCCAGATAGAGCAGGAAATCATTCCCCTTCCCGTCAGAACTCCTGCGTTTGGGCGCGGTCGATGGAGAGCTTGCGCAGCCGCTCGCCAAGGGCTTCGCGCAACGCATCGATGTCATCGGGTGCCGCATCATCATTGTCCTCTTCCCGTGCATGGGCATCGGCTGCCGAGAGTTCGCGCAAGGTCTTGGCCAGGACAGACAGCACCCGCGCATCACGCTCCGCCTCCACGGCAGGGCGCGGTCCGGTCGCAAGACGTGCCTCGACCTCGGCGGCCTGCAGTTCAGCCGTGCGCCAAAGCCGCGCGGCAAGCGCCGCCCTTGGATCGATCATTCCTGAATTGATTGCGCTCTCCGCCATCTGAGCCTCCATCGCCTCTACGCCAGCGGGGGCCTCACCGGTAACGCCACTCCGTACCCCGCCGATCACAATTCTTGAGCGTGATTGAACCCTAGCCGACGAGCGTTACGGTGTCAAGGATTATTTTCCTAAGAAAAATCAGGGTATTTCTTTAAATTCATTTAAATGAACGACGCGCGCGCGAGGGCTGTCGATTTGGCCAGTGCCTGATCCTGCCCTGCATGATCTCGACGGTGACATCATCCTCGCTGGCAAAAACCCGGTCCATGACCGAAGCACCAGCCTCGACTACGCTCTCCGCCTTTCCGGAGACCAGCGGATGCCAGGAAGCAAGCCCCTTGCCCTCGTGAACCCGGCGATAGGCGCAGCTCGGCGGCAGCCATGGCAGGGTCCGCACCTGATGAGGCGTCAGCGTCACGCAATCCGGCACAACAGTGGCGCGGTTGGGATAATCCCGGCACTTGCACGTGCCTGCATCAAACAGCCGGCAGGCAATGTCAGTATGGTGGAGCTCTCCGGTATCCTCATCCTCGAGCTTGACAAGGCAGCACCGCCCGCAGCCATCACACAGGCTTTCCCATTCCGGCAGGGTCATCTCATCAAGAGATTTGGTTTCCCAGAAAGGCGCTTCGGTGGCAGGCATGCAGAAAGGTCTGGGCCAAAGCGCCTCTCCGCGCAACCCCGGGAATGCCCTATTTCGTGAGTTTCAGCGCGATCAGCTGGTCGGCAATGGTGCCGAACACGGCCGAAAGCTGCGAGGCCTGGTTGGAGGTGATGTACGTATCCGGCCGCGAGGCGCAGGGAGCATAGAGGGCCCTGTTGGCGGTCGTGCCCGCCTCAAGAACCAGCGCATAGAGCAGCACTCCGCGGTTCTTTAACGCGGTGCAGAGCTGCTTCGTCCAGCCGTCGACGTTGCGCGCCGCGGTAGCCTGGTTGGTCGATCCCATGCGGTTTCCCGTAAGGAATCCGTAGGAACCGTAGTCCGACCGCGTCGCCGCCTGCCCGCTCGCGCCGAAGACGACGTTCTCACCGTCGGTGAGCAGCACCAGCACTTTCTGAACCGTCGGATCGCTGAAGGACCGCCCTTCCGTGTAGGGCGGATCAGGTGACAGCACGCGCCAACCCCAGGCGAGACCTTCGGAAACATTGGTGCCCGAACCGTTCCAGTGCCGCATGGCGGCGATGTTGGTCCTGATCTTGTTGAAGTCTGCGTTCAAAGGCATGATCGGTGTCGGACACGCGCGGTTTGGACCATTCGTGCGGTTATCATTTGTCTTGAGATTGGGCGCGGTCTCCACGATCGGCGTCGGGCGAGGGTTCGTGTAAGCATACTTGGCTATCGAGCGGATCTTCTGGGTGTCGGTGCCGCCGACGCCGTCAGGCAAGTAAGTATTGTTGTAGGCCGCCCCGTCGTTGCCGCCCGGCGCCGCGTTCCCCGGCTCGTCCGGTGCGAAATAGGGCACGAAGAGAGTGGACGGATTGGCGACGCTCGGCGCGGTGTCGTCGAGATTGTAGGGCGAGGGCCTGGCCTCGACGCAGCCCTTCCACGCCACCTGCAGATTGTTGAACAGTGTGAAATGGTTGACCTTTGTTCCCACTGGCGATCCCGCCGGCGGATCGAAATTGGAGCCGTGCAGCGGGTTCTGAGCGTTGCTGTCCATCCAGGCGGCGCTATACCCCTCACCCTTCACGTTCACGGCGGTCACGAACGGAACCAGCGACACCTTGACGGTGCGGTTTCCCGTCACGGCAGCTTCCAGCTTGTTGACCAGCAGCGTGGCCGCGGCCCTGAGATGCACGATCCGGTCGTTCGCGGTCATCGAACCGGTGTTGTCGAGCACCAGCGCCACTTCGAGGTGGTTCTTGCCGCGCTTGGCTTCCGCCGAGGCCGTGAAGCAGACATTGTTCCTGTTGAGGAACTGGGCGAAAACCATATCGACACAGGCGGACGCATTTGCTGTTACCGTCCAGTCATTGGCTGCGTTCACCGCCAGCTGGAGATTGTTGTAGGGATTTGTCCCCTTGTTGCTGTCGACAAAGCTTTTGACGATCGCCTTCAGCTGATCTTCGGAGAGCCCATTGCTCTCGGTTGCTGCAGCCACGACACCGGCATCCAGCGCCGCCTGCAACGCCGACCGCGCACCGCTGACCCGGCTGTAATCGACCGCCACGCCCGATGCCGCCATCAACGGGAACAGTGCCGAGGCGAAGACGAGCGCCACGTTGCCCCCCTGGTTCCGCGCAAACGCACGCAAGACCTCGCTGAAGCGTCGAAGTGATGCCGGGCAATCCTTTGGCATTGCGGTCTCTCCACGATGGTGAAATGCACGCTAAACCCATCATTTTGCCATTCGTTTAAGCCGTTCATTCTGATTTGATCTAAAATTCGCCCAAAATGGCGAAGCCAACCATCTCGGCTTCGTGACTTGCCAGTGATGCCGCAAGTCGTCACAGCAGAAAAATCCGAAATTGGGAGATATCCGATGCTCATTCGCCGCAACCGGGGCTGGGAAATGCCCGAAAGCACCGCTACGCCGGAGCAAGTCTTCCTCAACCGCCGCAACTTCATCGCGGGCGCGGCTTTAGCCGGCAGCGGCATACTTTCCCCGGCATTTGCCCAGCAGGCGGATGCGGACCCAAGCGCCGCCCTCTATCCGGCGAAGCGCAACGACAGCTACAAGCTCGACGGCAAGGAGATCACGCCTGAAACGGTGAACGCGAACTACAACAATTTCTACGAGTTCGGCTTCGGCAAGCAGATCAACAAACCCTCGCAAGCCCTGAAGATCAGGCCATGGGCTATCAAGATCGACGGCATGGTGGAGAAGGAAACCACGCTCGATATCGACGATCTCCTCAAGCGCGTCACCATCGAGGAGCGGCTTTACCGCCACCGCTGCGTCGAGGCCTGGTCGATGGCGGTGCCATGGTCAGGTTTCCCGCTGAAGGTGCTGCTCGACATCGCCAAACCGCTGTCATCCGCCAAATTCCTGCGCTTCGAGACTTTCCTCGACCCGAAGATCGCGCCCAGCCAGCGTCAGACTCAGTATCCCTGGCCCTATGTCGAAGGCGTCACTATCGCCGAGGCCGCCAACGAACTCGCCTTCATGGTCACCGGCGCTTACGGCAAACCATTGGCGAAACCGTTCGGTGCGCCCATCCGGCTGGCGCTACCATGGAAGTACGGCTTCAAGCACATCAAGTCGGTCACCCGCATCAGCTTCACCGACAAGCGCCCGGTCAGTTACTGGGAGCAGCTGCAATCAGCGGAATACGGCTTCTGGGCCAATGTGAACCCGGAGGTCGCCCATCCCCGCTGGAGCCAGGCCAGCGAGGAGATTCTGGGCACATCCGGCAAGCGCGTGCCGACGCAATTGTTCAACGGCTATGCGCCGTTCGTGGCGGATCTTTACAAGGGGCTGGAGAAGGAGCGGCTGTGGGCGTGAGCACCACGTCCGCTAGCCAGTCCGGCTCTCTCCCAGCTTCGGCAGAAACCACGCCAGCAGCCCCGCTGCGGGCATGAAGGCGCAGATCCGGTACACCGTCTCGATGCTGGTGCGGTCCGCCACCTCGCCAAGCACCGCCGCCGCAAGCCCGCCCAGCCCGAACGTCAGGCCGTAGAACAGCCCGCCGATCATGCCGATGCGGCTGGGCACCAGCTCCATCGCGTAGATCAGGATCGAGGCGAAGGCGCTGGACATGATCAGGTTGATGATGATGGTCAGCACGATGGTCCAGAACAGGTCGACGTAGGGCAGCGCCAGTGTGAACGGCAAGGCGCCGAGGATCGAGAACCAGATCACCTTGTCGCGCCCGATGCGGTCCCCCACCATGCCGCCGACGATCACGCCCGCCGCAGCCGCCACAAGATACAGGAACAGCATGACCTGCGAGGTCTGCACCGAAACGCCGAACTTGCCGATGAGATAGAACGTGTAGAACGAATTGAAGCTCTGCGAGTAGGCGTTCTTGGAGAGCAGCAGGATCACCAGGATCGCCATGGCGAAAGCGACACCGGCTCTGGACGCAATCGGGCCGGTCAGGCTGACGGGCGGCTCGTCCCTGGCCGCAGCGGCAGCAGCCGCCATAGCGCCCAGATAGGCCGTCTGCCAGCGCGCCGTCCAAAGCATCAGGCACATCGCGATGAGCGCCGCAACCGAGAACCACGCAAGGCTCGCCTGCCCCTTGGGCACCACGATGAACGCCGCCAGCAATGGCCCCAGCGCGCCGCCGCTCTGCCCGCCGACCTGGAAGATGCCCTGCGCCAGTCCCAGCTGCCCGCCCGAGGCATGCCGCGCCAGCCGCGTCGCCTCCGGATGGAAGACCGAGGAGCCCAGCCCCACCAGCGCCGCGCCAACCAGCAGCGTGGCGTAGCTCCCGGCGTTGGCCAGCACGATCAATCCCACCAGCGACGAACCCATGCCCGCCACGCTGGAATACGGCATCGGATGCTTGTCCGTGACATGCCCCACCACCGGCTGGAAGATCGACGCCGTCAGCTGGAATGTCAGCGTGATGATGCCGATCTGGCCGTAATCCAGATTGTACGACTCCTTGATCAGCGGATAGATCGCCGGGATCATCGACTGGATCAGGTCGTTGAGGAAATGCGTCAGGCTCAGCGCCAGGAGGATGGGCATGGCCGCGCGCGTCGCCAGCTGGGTCTGGGCGGGGGATATCTGAATGTTCACAGGCCCATGAAACCGCGCAGCAGGAAAATGGCAAGGCCGGGCGCGCAAAAACCATCCATGGCTGCCATGACAAATATCAATGGCTCCGATGAAAGCGGGCTGGAAGAGAGGAACATCCCGGAAATGAAAGGGGCCGGATGATCGGGAGGGGATCATCCGGCCCAAAAGCCCGGTCCTGGGAGGGAGGAGTGGACCAAAGCTTCAATTTCACGACAGCTGCGAGCTCAACGCAGGGAGGAGGATCGGAGCACCGCCGCCGTCGATGCGTGGAGATATGCCGGTATTTGCTGCATTGCACAACGAATAGGTTTCGATGGCTGCCATGCATAATTGTTGTGCTTTTAGCAGGCACCAAAACGGTTGAGAGGCAGCACATGGCGTGAAATTGATCAGATCAGGAACAAAAAGATGACTTTTTGTTCCTTGTCGGGCGCGAGTAGAAAAAACACCCACCTCTTGCGGAACGGGCAAACGCGGTTGGCGCGTATGCGGGAGCCTTCAAAAAATGACCGGCGGCACAATCGGGTCGGCAGGAGTTCCTGGCCGGGGAGGGACTGGTTCCGTGACAGGTTTTGGCGGATCGACGTCGGGCGGCAAAGGCCTTGGGTCAGCCGGCGGCACGCCTGGCGGCGGCTTCGGGACAGGCTCATGCGGCGGTGTGCCGGGATCACCCAGTATTTTGCTGAACGGCATGGGGCACCTCTGGGATTGTAGAAGATCAACGATCATTGCAGTCGTGGGTTTCGGCCAGGCGGACCTCCGCTCACAGATTCGGCCGCGAGCGACTTCGCGTTGCGCAAATCCGGATGGCCATCTGCTCACGGCAAGGCAACGGCTGAATGCACAATTGGTTCCCTCGGCCGGGAGCGGCGAGCGCCGCGATGATGGCGCCGATGAAGGGAACCTCGGCGGCGCTTTTGCGTTTGTCGTTGAAAGCACAACCGCAAGATTCAGGAGACTTCCATGAAGGCGAGATCGCAGGCCCGGCAAAAGGCGGCAGGTGCCGCCCTCGCAGCCAGGCGCGGAGACGTCAGTCGGCGCAAACTGCAAGGCGCATACAGGCAAATGGCCGAAACGATGACCGGGAGCGAACTCCGCGACATGGCTTCGACAAAACATGCCGGAAAGCCCGAGCATGTGCCCGGCGACGATCACGGATGACTTGCCCGGAACACAACGCAGGGTCTGTTATGCGTCCAGGACAGATCCTACGACAATACCGATATCCGCCTTGCATCGCCAGATAACGCCTTCAGGCAAGAACTCAAGTTCGGCCAATCCGCCTATGCGGTCCGCAACAAGCCTTTGAATGACCATCGTTCCCAGGCCAGAGCGCTGCGGCGGGACGACCGCCGGACCGCCTGTTTCCCTCCACGTAATCGATAGCTTTGCACCATCCTCCGCATTTTCGATTCCCCACAACAAATCGATGCGCCCCCTCTCATTCGCCAGTGCGCCATATTTGGCCGCATTGGTCGCCAGTTCATGCAGCGCCATTCCGATTGACTGTGCGGCCGTGGCTTCCAGACGCATCGTTGGTCCGGAGACGGCGATTCTGGTTCCGATCAAGCCAGCAAAATGCCCGAGTTGCAGATGGACAAGATCAGCCAGGTCGACACCGGTGCCATCCTTCGCGATCAGCAGATCCTGGCTTCCCGCAAGGCTTTGCAGACGGGCGGAAAATTTCTCGTTGAATTCTGATATGTTCGTGCTGGACCGGCTTGTCTGGCGCGCGACCGCCTGGATGACGGCAATCAGATTTTTGGACCGATGTGCGATTTCGCTCATCAAAACACTGACATGTTCTTCCCGTCGCTTGTTTTCGTCGATATCGGTGGCGGTCCCGTACCATTTCACAGAGTGGACATCGTCCTCCTTGACCGACACGGCGCGGCTGAGGTGCCAGGAATAGGTCCCGTCCGCACGCATCAGCCGATGCTCGACCGCATAAGTTTCACCCGTTTTTTTGGCATGATCCCAGGCGTCTTGCGTTCTGATCACATCATCCGGGTGGATCAGGTGCTGCCACTCCATACCCTGCGCATCACGGCAGTGATAATCCTCACGCCTCTTGTTGTAATAAGTGAGCTGACCATCGGCATCGGCCGTCCATACCAGTTGCGGCATGGCATCTGCCAGGTCACGGAATTCCTTTTCGCGTGTGAGAATTCTGGCCTCATAGTTCTTCCGGCTGCTGATATCCCGTATCGCTCCGATAACACTGACCGCTTTACCATCCGAGAAGACAGTACGGCTGCGGCAGGTGAGCCAGCGCTCGATGCCGTCAGCCTGGCGCGAAAGACGAAATTCGGCGAAGAAAAGTCCATCGCCAGCAGGATTCAAAGCCGCTGCGATCTTTGTGCGAATAAGGTGCCGTCCTTTTGCATCGACCAGTGCGATCAGACTGCTGGAGTTCGCCTTGGCATCCGGCGACAGACCCCAGAGTGTGTTGAAACGCCGGTCGGCTTTCACTTCGTCTGTACAGGGATCCCATTCATACGGAGCAATCTGCGCGATCTCCACCGACGCCTGCAAAAGATTGCCGCTCGAGACAAGCGCCCGTTCAAATTTGTCACGCTGGTGACTGCTTTCCCGCAGCAATCCTGATGTCTGTGCAAAAGCTCTCAAAAGCTCATCGTAATCTGCAACTCCCGTCGATCTCGCTTTCACCAACGCGCCCCTTGCCAGATCAAGCGCTGTATGCCGCAGAGAGCTTGCACGAGACGACAAACGTCGGCCAACAAGCCATGCCAGAAGAAAACTCAGCGCGACGCTTGCAGCAATCGCACCTGCCAGCTGCATCAAAGTCTTTTTGACTGGAGCGTCGAGGGCCGTTTTCCTGAGCGCGACGCCGGCGGTCCAACCGTGGCTGGTGGCAGCATAGGCGGTAATCACCGCATCGCCTTCAAGCAGGTTATTTTCGATCAGGCCTTCGGCAGATTGTTTGATGGCATTACGCCATTCTTCGCTTGCGGGCGTTCCCACCCGATCCGGATCAGGAATTCGGGCGACGAAATTTGCTTTCGAGTCGAGAATGCCAAGCACCCAGTCCGAAGGATAATTTTGGTCGTTGATCAACTGCTGAAAACGCGTTGCCGGAATGAGCACTGACAGAACGTAGGCAGGATCACCGTTCCTAATGACCGGCATCTCGATGGCTGTCATCGGACGCCCGGCAATCCTGCCCGTGTAGACATCGGAAACGACGAACTGTTTCGTCGCAAGGACGCGGGCCATGATTTCGGCATTTCGACGGACAGGCAGCGGCTCCCCGGGAGCGGACAGCGTATTGATGAGTTGTTGGCCGTCCGGTGAACTCAAGACGATCTCCGATCCGGGGAAATTAAGGCGGATACTGTTGGCCTCGCGTTCGAAAGAACTGATATCACCGGACAGGAGTGTGGGCGAAAGCGACAGCACGCGCGCAATAGCAATCTGGGTATCAACCTCGGTGCCAACCGAAGCTGCGAGTGCCCGCGCATTGCCTCTTAATGTTTCGCGGATTGTCTCACGTTGAGTCTGAAGGATTTGAACTGTGGCCAGAAATGCCAAAATGATGAGAGGCAATGCTGTGAGCAATGTAATGAGGGCAAGGTGGCTCACCAGCGAAAAAGACCGCGAGGGCGCAGCGGCTGGCTGCCCTGAATTCTCCGCAACGCTGTAAGGTACGTCGGTAGCCAAAAACATTTCTCCAAACGTCATACCAGTGCAGCGTATCGTCATTGATGTTTTAGACAAACAAAACAATGTCTTTTGACATCCGGTCAGCGGCAATGAGAGCAATCAACGCGGGGAAGAACAGCAGATGGCGGCCGCTTGGCTCCAAATACCGCTGCCGCGATGCCCCCCTTGTCTTCCCCGGCATAAGCAGCGCAGAATTCCCGATCAGAGCAGGCAAACTGCCGTGACAGGGGGGCTTCCGGTGGCGGGAACAATCGAACTGCCGGCATGGTTCGTCATCATCGCCGGAATTCTGGCGACAATCGGCCTGATCGACCGCCTGCTGATGCCCACCGCGCGATGGATGCTGCGGCGGCGTTTCAATGATGCCATTGACGAGTTGAACACCCGCCTCAAGCTCCGGATTCAGCCGTTCAAGCTGACGCGGCGCGAAAGCCTGATCGACCGGATGGTGTTTGATCAGGACCTCGTGCGCGCCGTGGCGGAGCATTCCGCTGCCAGCAACGAGCCGCGCGCGGTCACCATGGCGCGGGTGCAGGCCTATGCCCGCGAGATCGTGCCCGCTTTCAACGCCTGGACCTATTTCAGCATCGGAGCCCATGCCGCGCGGCTTTTGTCCAACGCGCTCTACCGCGTGCGCCTCGGCTATTACGACGAGGAAAAACTCAAGCAGA
>CAXTUM010000043.1:0-10290 GCA_964247205.1 uncultured Beijerinckiaceae bacterium | reverse complement strand
AGACGGGCGATGATCGGCGTCCAGACATCATCATCAAACTGGCCGACGCCCGCCAGCAGCACAAGCGTCTCTGCCTCCGCAATGGCCCGCTTGCGCGCGGCATCAGCAGCGTTCTTGTTACCTGACTGAAAGAGGCGCGCCAGAAGCCTGTACGGCGTCAGGGAAGTAATCTGCTCCGGTCCATCCGGCAAGCCCAGAACGCAACTGATATCCCGGCTGGTCAAGCCATCGCAATCAAAGGCGAGATCATGGGCCATGGCCGGATTCAGTCCATGGGGCAGAGCAACAATCGAAACAGACATGTATCATCCTGTGGCCGGATACCGCCATGGCCATCGGCCAGTTTAGAGGGCGCGACAGCTTGCAATCAACCCCTTGCTGCTGCACTGTGCTTGCAGTTTTACGCTTGGAAGCCTGATTGTTTTTTGGTGAGTTGCCTGACGCATGGATGACAATCCCGAGATTTGGCCTCTTTTCGCCTGGGATGGCCACCGTCTCCTGATTGTCCGCGCCGATATGGCGCTGGCTTCGAAATGGTGCGGTATTGTTGCCCATGCTGGCCTTGCATCGCGAATCGTTGCGTCTAGCAGAGGCAATGGTGAAGTCCTGTTCGCGCAACTGCCAGTCGGCTGCCGGCATGCCGATCTGTTCATGCTGGATGCCGCCGGGCTCTTGTCTCTGGTGAGTGTCGAACTGGATGACCTCCTGTCAGAAGGCATGATTGACGCCGGCATTGCAGGGGTGCGCCGGATTGGCGTCTGCAATGCGGCATCCGGGACGACCCTTGAGTGGCTGGACACAGCTGCGCCTGATCCGGTCGCAGCGGGCTTTTTTCTGCCGATGACGGCTCTGGCCGATCAACGCCGCTGCCGCATCGGACCGGCAGCCGATCCTCTGGCAGCACAGGGCGTGACACGTGTCAGTATCAGCCATGCGTCCGGTTCGTCCGGACTTCTGATCAGTCTCCGGACAGATGGTGACAGCGCACAGCCCCAGCCGCCCGTCATGGCGGCTCATGTCATTGCGCGCTCGGCAGAGATGCGCAAGGCGCTGTCCGGGCTTGATCCGTCCGTGGTGGGGGACCTCGAAGAGGCTCTCGACGGGGTGGCGGCCCTGTCATTCCCGCCAGGTCAGCGCGACGCAACGGGCCTTGATTCCGCCACGAGCTTCCGCCGCGGTTTCAGGATCTTGCAACCTTTCCCTTCAGAAAACGGTGCAGCTCTGGCCCTCCCGGATTGGCAGGAGCAGGACGATCTCATCCTGTTCGCGCCGCGGGGCCAGAGACTGACGCGGGAGGATGATGAGACGTCAGCTGCGGGATCACGCCTGATGATCCGAGAGACAGCCGGAGCCTTTGTGTCGACTGTTTTTTCGCGGCCCTATCGCCCGGCCACATCGAGTGCGCTTGCCACGCTGGGATCGCAGGCGCGGGGGGCTGTCACTGCATATTCCGGAGGGACGACGGCGGCTGGCAATCTCGTTGAAACCGCAGCGGATCTGGTGGAGGCTTTCTGGGCCAGACATCACAGCCCTAGCGCGGCAGGCAGCGTATCGCTGCTGGAGCGTCATCTGCCGGCGGGGATATTTGCGCAGATCGATCCTGCTGAAAGTCTTTCACCGGCCATTGCGGCGCTTGGAGCCCGGCATGCAATCAGCCGCACAGCCCTGGAAGAACTGGATGCCTTGCCTGTGCAGGTTCGTATCGCATTTCTGCAATGGTTTGATACGGAGCCGACCCTAGCCATCCAAGCGCTCCGTGCGCGCGCGGAGCTGCCTATTCCCGGCGTCAGTTCGCCTGTCGCAGCAATCACTGATGTCATTGCCTGGTATGCCAGCCCCTCATTGCCGCAAGAGTTGAGTGCGCTCGCCAGCCGGATCTCGGCCGGACCAGCGAACGAGGAGCGGCGGGAGAAGCTTGCTCTCCTGCGCCGGATCGCAGCTGCGCTTGGCAGTGAATGGATCGATCTCGCGAGCATCACGGCGGCCTACGCGCTGATGCAGCAACATGCCGTTCGGGATCAGCTGGCCGTAGGACAGGATATCTGGTCCACCCTCCTTGATCGTCTTAGCCGCGATGCAGAGCTTGTGGCGCACGCACGGGAGGAGGCCAGAGACCTCAATCTGGAAACGCTCTCGCAACATCGGTCGCAACTGCCGGCCATGGCCATGGCGTGCGGACACAGCCCTGCGCTCGCGGCTGATCTGGCGCAGCGCCTTCCCGGCCTCGGCGCCAGCCACGTGCTTTTGCTGCAGCTGCATTTCGACGGCGTGCAGGAGCAGAAACGCGTGATCCTCCAGATCCAGCAGAGCATCTCGGTGCTTGATACGGCATCGGACGCACCCGGCTTTGCCAGCCGTTTCGACCGCAGCGGAGACCCTTTGATCACGATCACGCGCATCACGGCATCGACGGATCAGGTTGTGCGCCAGCTCCTGAAGCTGCCTGAAGCCCGCAAGGCATTGATTGCGCTCAATCAGTGGATTGATGGACAAGTGCCTGCTCCTCCCGCCAGGCATTCTGTCGCTGCCGGTCTGCGCCGTTCGCTGCAGGGCTACGCTTGCTTCCATCTGTTTCATGGCATCATCGGCGATTGCGCCTCCGCCCTGAAACCGGCGGGTGATTCTCCTTCCGATGGGGAGCTGACGCTCCTGCGCGAACGGCTTCGCGGCGGCGTGGCTGATACCTTGCCGCAATATGTGGGGGCAGCCGCAGGAATCCTGGGAGAAGATTTTCCTTTCGGACTTTCCTACGTCAACAAGGTGACAGCCGCGGCGCATTCACACGCCCAAGCCGAGGCAATCTGACGTGGTCTCCAGTTACAACCTTGATACGCGGCGTGACAGCTTCTCGGTTTCAGTCGATCTGAACGAAGGCAGCGACCTGGTGGATATTGCCGCTTTCGATGCGCCGGATGATGTGCGGTCGGTCACCAATGTCTCGTTGATCGCAACTGAAGCCCGCACATCCGTCCGTGATCTCGGCTGGCGCAAGGGCAGTGTCCTGACGGACGAGATGCCTTTGGAGCCCGGCGGCCAGATTGTCATGGCGGTGACCAGGACGTGGCTTGCGTCGCGTGTCGCAGTGCTGATGGCGCATGGTGCACCCGGTACTGGTGCAGTTGTCGATATCCCGTTCTCGACAGTGCTGAACTTGCCGCGCGGCCCCCGTGCATCACCTCGCCGGCTTGCCCGGATCGATGTCGTGGCCAGTGCGTCCCGCCCTGTGATCAGGGCATCTGCGGTGCCGATCGATCTGGAGGCGCTGGCCGCGGTCCATACTGATCTCATGGCCAGTTTCGATATCGATGTCCCGTCTGATATCATCTTTGAGGCCCGGAAGG
Source organism: uncultured Beijerinckiaceae bacterium (assembly GCA_964247205.1). Lineage (GTDB taxonomy): Bacteria > Pseudomonadota > Alphaproteobacteria > Rhizobiales > Beijerinckiaceae > JADCCX01. The sequence goes on along the minus strand of CAXTUM010000043.1, from coordinate 6,949 downwards.
CCTTCGTTCTCGATGTGGCTTGCGCAGGAGTGTCGCCGGGTGATCTTGCGCTGGAAATCGAGGATGTTGCCGCGCCCATGGCCTCGGTCCGGCGCGGTGTGGCGCAGAGCGCAAACACTGCGCGCTTCATCATCGATCTGGCGCCGGGAGAGGAAACGGAAGCCCGTGTTCTGACGCTGCAGCTCAAGCTCAAGCGCGAAACGCTGCTCTCCATCATTGACGGCCTTCTGTCCTCCATCGGCGGCAGGGCGCCCCGGCTTCTGGTCACTGCCCGGATGACCGGCTGGGGAGATGGCAGTGTTGCTCCTGCCCCGAATACTGCAGATCGTCGCTGGGTCCTTCCTGTGCCCGCACTGGAAATACCGGTCGTCAGCGGATCGGCGGCCAAGGTGATCGCGGGGGTGGGCGACTCGACCTTCAACGTCGATCTCGAATCCCCTGAGCCTTCCTTGCGCGACGGGCAGCCTCTGATCATTGAGATAGACCCTGATTCGCTGACCGAGCCCGTGCGTTATGCGGGCCTCAAGATCAGCATCCTTCGCTGGCCGCTCGGCCGCAGCGGTACGGTCACGATCAATGCATCCTCCGTGATCGATGGCGAGATCATCAACGAGACGGTGACATCCGTCAGGCCGGGCATAGACCGGGATGCAGGCACCGCGCGACAGGCGCAGGCTCTCATGCCGCTCCGCACCATGATTGTCCGGCTGACTCGGCTGATCCAGGCACGGCACATTTCGCCAGAAACCGGCAATATCGCCGTGACCATTACGATGGCGGCAGGCGGTGTGCCATTCCTGACTGTCAGAACTCCCGTCACGCTCTCCAGATGCCTCCATCGCATGCCGGTCTGCATCGATCTTGGTGCATCTGCGATCTCCATCTGGGCCGGCGCACCGCGGCCTCCGGAGCAGACCTTCGATATCAAGCCGCTGGCTATCGGTTCATGGCTTGCTGCGAATGTCGATCCTGACCATCAGGAAGCCACGACGCTGGACGGCGAGGCAGCACTGCTGATCCCGAGCCACGTGAGCCTTGATCCGCTGAACCATCTGCGTTCTGACCATGCGCCCCAGACTCTTGCAGGGCTGGATCTCATCGGTTCCGATCGGGAGGTTTCGCGGCTGCGCATGAAGCATTATGGCCGCCGCTACGATGTTTCCGTCCCCGGCCCTCCTCCCGTAGCGCAGATGAGGATGAATGGCCGGCGGATTACCGGCCTGAAGCATGCTCTGGCCACGGGGCTGCTGACACTGCCCGTTGCCGATCCGGTCAACCGCTATGACGCTGTGGCTGACAAGGTATCCACGACGTCTACCCTGGATGTGATGCCTCTGATTGCCGATGTGCTTGATGAGCTGATGGATCTCTATGTGCTGCGGCTTGGGCAAGACGATATCCGCGCTGACGGAATTGATCCCAGCCCTGTTGTCCCGCGCGTGATCGTGACCTGTCCCAGCGGCATCGGTGACGAAATCCAGGCGCGCTATGATGCGGCTCTTGGCCTTTTCGCCAAGCGTCTGGAACGTCTGTTCCCACAGGCTGCTGGCCTGACGGATGTAGCCGAAGCCTTGCCCGAGGCGGTGGCCGCCGCGCGCTATGTCGCGGAATTGCTTGCAGGAGAACTGCGGGCTTCTCTCGAAGAACCCGTGATCCTCATCGCGCTCGATCTGGGCGCCAGCACCAGCGACGTGGCGCTGGCCCGGATCAAGGTGCAGGCGGGCCGCGTCGCGCATTTCGAGACGCTGGCGACATTCGGAATTCCGGTGGGAGGCGATGCCATTGATCAGGCGCTGGCAGGGATTGTGCGCCATCACGGTGACCACTTCCTGGCCGGACAAAGGCTGGGCTGGGCAGTCAATTTCGAGGCGCCTGATCTGGCCCGCGCCGCGACATCGGCGGAACCATCCTGTCTGACGGCGGAACAATGGCTGGCCTCGTCGGTTCGGAACGCCAAGGGGCGGTTGACCACGGCCATGCAGAAGCGCGCCGAGGAGACGGGCGGGCCTTACGCATGGTCTTCGGATGGTGACAAGGCTGTCACTTTTGATGTGCTGCTGGCGGAGTATGCACCTGGAAAAGGCTGGTCCGGCCTGTTCCAGCCCCTCGGCCCCGTGGAAGCCGGCCAGACATTCGCATTGGCGTCCGATACCATGATTTCGGTAAACGCCACGGATCGTGGCGGTATGCAGCTCGTTCTGGCGCTGGGCCGAAATGCCGTCATGCAGGATAGCGGCCCCGCATCACAGAAACTGTCGCAGATCACCCATGTGCTTGGCACCCTTCTCCAGCGCATGGCGCGAACAGCAGTTCCAGCAACGGCGTCACGCCCCCGTGTGATGGTGGTTCCTACGGGCCGCGCGGCGCTGTGGCCGCCGTTGTTCGAAGCTATCGCCGTCGAGGCCGAAAAAGGCCGCGACGGCTTGCCTTTCCGGCGTCCGCTCGCGGCTTCCGTCATGAAGAAGGCCGTTGTAGCGGGAGCCGCCCTGCTGAGCGGCGGCAGCCGGGGCGAGAGGGACAGGACAACCTACCGCTGCCCCCTGGGCTTGGCGGTCATGGGCGTGCATCTGGCCGAGCAGACGAGCGGAGCCTTCCGCACCGGCGCTGTGGCGGAGCGGATTCTCTACCTCACTTTCGACATGGCGGGTGCGGACCGCAGCTTCGAACTGGATGATGCCGACGCCCCGTCGCTTGCGGCGCGCGGTGATCTTGGCGCAAGGTTCCAGTTCGTGCGGGCTTTGCCGGGGCTTGATCCGCAAGGGCACATGCTCGCCCAGCTCCGGCCTGTGCTCGACCATCAGGATCCGATGATCCTGATGGAGGGCGATGCCGTGGTGGATGCCAGAACGGAGCGGATAGACCGTTTCGGCCGATGCGAGATCATCAGCACGACGCTGTCGCCGAATGTGCGGCGCGTTGTCATACGCGCCGGAGACAGCAGCTGGGAAGGCGCATGGCAGATTGAAAGCAATCGCGTGGTCAGGATTTATTGAAATGACCGCTGACGGCAACAAGGGCACATGGGATACTTCCGTCGTAAGGACGGCTGATATCCCTTGTGCTGCGGGAGAATAAGCATGGCGCTGCCGGACCTGATGGATCTGATCCGCCACGATCCGCGCCGGTCAATGGTGATCCGGGCCGTCGCAGGCACGCCCGGCTCCGCCATGCCGGATGTCGAAACGCTGTGGCGCAAGGCCGTTTTCACGGGGGAATCCGCAGGCGCGCCGCTCTCGGGAAAATTTTCGCTGGAAGACCTCCTGGAACGCAAAAAAGGGATAGCGCTGGTCGATGACGGGTCTGGCGGACAGCCAGTCGACGTCATTTTCACTTCGCTCGTGATCCTGACCACGGAAGCGCTAGCGGGCAGCGCGGCTTTCGCCAAATTCCTGACCGACCGCATCATGCAGCGCTTCGGCGACCTCATGCAGGAGGGCAACAGCGTTACCATCCAGTTCGGCGTGACTGCGGCGACCGAACATCCTGTGACGGTCTATCTGGGCTACGGCGTTCACGTGCCCGCGGCGGGCGACTCCGCACAGCAGGGCCGCATCGATGTCATCGCAGCCGATGGAGAGGTTGTGGGCGAACCGCTGACGTCAGAAGTTCCGGCGGGTCTCTTCCCCCGGCAGGAGATGCTGGCCTTCTCGCGCAGCCAGAACCTCACGGCAGCCGTTCATCCTGATCTTCCAGCGGGCGTCATGTTCTGTCTGGGCCATATTCCCGGCAGCGCCGCCACGAAGGGCTCGGCCTCGGCACTGCCCCCGCTCATTGCTCTCCCCAGCAGCACCGATCCTGATGCGACCTCGGTTGAGGTGCGGCCTGTGCCTCTGCCCTCCGGTGCAAAGGCGGATATCCGCTACGAGGTCACCGGTGTGAAGGCGCAGCGCGGACGGGTCCGGCTCTGCCAGATTGATGTCACGCTCGACAGCCGCCCTTCGCGTCTGCACGCCCAGCCGCTTGCAGGCGGTCTGGTGCTGGCGCTTTCCGGCTTCGCCATCCGCGAGAGCTTTGGCGGGCGACGCATGGCCCGCTACTGGATCGACCGGACCATCGGCGGCACATTCCGCCATTCACGCATGCTGATCGAACGCGATTGCATCGTGGTGCAGGGCAAGGAACCGCGGCTCTACCGCCGCGCCGATCTGCGCTATGACCGCGGAGCGGCACAGGGTTTCAGTGTCGACCGGCTGTCATTCGAAGGTGACCGCCGCAGTGTCGTGATCAGCCGGGAGGTCCCGCTGGGATATCTCGCCCTGCCCAATCAGATGACCTCCGTTTTCGCCGGATCAGGCTATGTCGGTGATGATGCTTTTGCCATCAACTGGGTCGGCAGCGGGATCACGGTCCAGCTCGCATCCGGCGAAACGCGGCCCTTGAGCTCGTTCTACGACGTGACGCCGCTCGGCATGATCGGTCCCGGCACCAATGCGCTCCGCGTGCAGGCCGGCGGCGATATCTGGAACCTGACCAGCGGCAAGCCGGTTCCGGCTGGCAACGGCGATATTGCGCCGGGTCAGCGGCTGGTCATCGGTCCTCTGGTCGTTGACGTCATGGAGGTCCGCTGATGGCGCGGCTCTTCAAGTCCGGATTGTTCAGGGCCGCGGCCCTGGTGTCGTTCGTGGCGATTGCCGTGGTCAGCTTCAGCGGGATAGCACGCGGCCTGATCGACGAGCTCATCCAGAGCCGCAACTGGATCAAGCAGCCGGATTTCACCGAGACCAGCAAGGAAGGGCAGGATCTTTTCGCCAGCCTCGTGAAGGAGAACATCATCTGGCTGAATCCAGCGGGGCCGTCGCTCATGAGCCAGCCCTGCGAGGCGGTGTTCGACCCCTCACTCGCGATTCAGCGGCAGGGCGTTCAGCCGCCCAACCGCCGCATGCTTGAAAGGCTGTGCTCGCAGCCTGCAGGAAAACAGATCCTGGCGGAAATGCTGGCCTGGAACAACTCGTTCCTGATCGCCGGGGTGCGCGACGACCGCGCCACGGACATGCGCTGCTCAGACGGCTCGACCAATACCCTGCCGGTGGTGCCCGGCGGTTGCCGCCCTGCGTTGTGGAGCGCCCAGACGCTTCAGGCCACAGGGCTGACCTCGCCCCTCAGCGCCATCCCCAACGCCGTGCCGCCGCCGCGCGACTTCGCCGATTTTGCAACACGCCGCACGGGCAATCGTTCCGACTGGGCGATGTTCGGCCCGCTGCGTGATTCCGACGAGCGTCTGGTGCTCGCCTCCATGATTCCCGCCGGGGGCCGCCGCTTCACCATCGACCTGATTTTCACGCCGGGCAGCATCACCATCGGCGGAGAGCGCGTAATGTTCGATTCCCGCCGGGAATCGCTTAATTTGCGCGCTGGCGGTCTTGCCATCAACGCAGAGCGCATCTGCGACGAGGATGAGTTCGACACCTGTGCCGAGGCCCAGACGAAAGGTCTGCCGCAGGGCTGGCGTCTGACGCTGACGGGGCAGCGCCGCCGCGAAACCGAGATCCGCTTCGAGGGAAACCCTGTGCGCGCCGTGCCGCCCAATGCGCAGGAGATTCTGGCTGGAGGCCCCGGTGTGACCGGCAAGCTCCGGTTGTGGCGCAGCGCCCAGATCGAGGCGGATTGCACGCGGGACCGCACCAAACTGGATTGTGAGCTGAGCTGGCGCACCGTCGTCACACAGCAGCGGCGCGGCGGAGGCGGCAGCCGCAAGCTGGTCTTCGCTGACGGCTCGCCAGCGCTCGATGCTTCCGGAAAAGCCACGCCTGCCGTGGATGAGCTCGGTTTGACCGCGCTCATCGGCTATGGGCCGGGAGACATTGGCTCACTGGCTTCCGCCATCGGCAACGCCCGCTCCCGCGAGCCGCTGACCCTGACCATCGAACCCCGGCTGCAGAAACTTGCGCAGGAAGCGGTCTATGGCCACATGGAAGCGCGCCTTGGCCAGAACTTCCGCCGCCGCCGTATCACGCCGGGCCAGAATCCGGACACCGAACCGCCGGATCAGGGCAACGGCCGTGCCGCTGTCGTCCTGATGGATGCGGGCGATGCTCCGGGGGAGATTCTTGCGATGGCGGGCTGGCCCGATTTCCAGCCTGGCATGCACAGCTGGGATATCCAGGCGTTGTCATCGGGCCGTGACGGTGATTCACCCCTCGCGGGGCATCCGTGGCGAGCCGGTGACGTGCATGCCATGCCGGGCTCGACCTTCAAGCTCGTGACAGGTCTTGCGGGTATTGCGGCCACAAAAACGGTGCCGTGGGCTGGCGACGTTGTCAGCGGGCGCGAGGCCCCGGCCAACCAGATGCGGCGGCTGGGCATCGGCCCCGGCGCCATCGTGGTCGATGGCCTGACCATCAGCAATTACGGCGGCGGTGCTTTTGCGGGCGCTATCCTGCCGCCGGGGCCGGGTGGCACCGGCTGTCCCATCGGCACGCGAGGCAGCCAGATCAGCGTCTGCGAAGCCCTTATTAAATCCTCCAACCTGTGGTTTGCCGGTCTGGCGCTGGGTATCGATGGCCCGAAGGTGGCGGGGCGCGCACCGACGGTTCCGTCCGGACGCACCGGCACATTCATTGCGCGCGCAGCCGAGCAGATCTATCCGATCTCTCAGCCGCCGGGCACGCCGCCTGTACCGGGTTCCAGCCCGCGTGGTGTCGATATGACACGCGGCATAGTGCCCGGCGCGCTCCGGCTCTACGCCGAGCCCATCGAGGTCGCGGTCGAGGACAAACGCAATGCGCGGCGCATCGATCTTGCCACCAATTCCTACGGACAAGGTGTACGCGCAACGCCGCTGGCCATGGCCTCGATCTACGGCTCCGTCGGCGCACGTCGGGTGATCAGCCCGCGCATCCTGCGCCCTGTGAGGGACGTGCAGGAAATCCCGGCGCGCAACGAGGGACAACGGGTCATCCCCGGCATGGACCATATCGAGGAGAAGCCCTGGCTGGATGCCGTGGATGCA
>CAXTUM010000042.1:0-10459 GCA_964247205.1 uncultured Beijerinckiaceae bacterium | reverse complement strand
GTCATGAAAAAGTATCTCATCCTTGCAGGCCTGGCCGCTTTCGCATTGCCCGCTGCCGTCTCGCTCAACGCACAGCAGCAAAAGATCGATCCTGCCATTGTGGACCGCTATGTCGCGGCCACATGGAAAGGCGCGCCCGAGGCCTGGAAAGCCCGCGTCACGCAGGACGATACGCAACGGATCTGCACGGCCAGCGCCAACAACCCGCAAGGCGCCGACTTCGACAAAATCCTCGCCCGCGAGCAGGCAAGCGTTGTCTATCCCGCAGACGGCAATGTCGTGGGTGACTGGCAAAAGGGCGAGCGCGTGGCGCAGACCGGCACCGGCGGTCAATTCAGCGATGCCGCAGACGGACCGCGCGGCGGCAATTGCTATGCGTGCCATCAGATCGCACCGAAGGAACTGAGCTACGGCACGCTTGGTCCCACGCTCGTGGGTTATGGCCGGGATCGCAAATTCGACAAGGATGAGGCGAAAAAGACTTATTCCAAGGTGTTCAACGCGATGTCGATTGTGCCCTGCTCGCAGATGCCGCGCTTTGGTTACCACCAGTTCCTGACGCAGGAGCAGATCAGGGATGTGGTCGGGCTGCTGTTTGATCCGGAAAGCCCGGTGAACAAATGAAATGGATCGCAGCCCTCCTCCTGATCATCACCAGCGCTGCCAACGCAGCTGAACTGGTCATGGTCGAGCAGCCGGGCTGTGTCTGGTGCCAGCGTTTCGATGCCGAGATCGCGCCGGGCTATCCCAACACGGATGAGGGAAAGCGCGCCCCGCTGCGCCGGGTGGACTTGCGCCAGCCCTGGCCAGAGGGAATAACTGTCAAGGAAGGCGCGCGTTTCACCCCGACGTTTATTCTTCTCGATGATGAGCAGAATGAACTGGGGCGATTCGTGGGCTATCCCGGCGATCAGTTCTTCTATCCTGCCCTTGGTGATCTTCTGAAAAAATTGCCGGGCAAGGTACCGTGATGGCAGCTGTGCTTCTCAGCACCGTGATGCAGAATTCAGGCGCCGCTTCGCCAGAACTGCAGCGCATGGTGTCCAACGCAGAGGAAGCGAGCGACTTCCTCAAATCGCTGGCGCATGGCAATCGCCTGATGCTGCTGTGCCTGCTGGCCGAGAAGGAAAGGTCCGTGACGGAACTGGAGCAGTTCCTGCAGTTGCGCCAGCCCGCCGTCTCCCAGCAACTGGCGCGCCTTCGGCTTGATGGTCTGGTGACCACGCGCCGCGAAGGCAAGGCGATCTATTACAGCATCGCAGACGAGCGCACGAAAGGGTTTATCCGGCTGATCTACGAGACGTTCTGCAAGTAGAGCCTATTTCGCCATCCCGCGCAGAAAGTTGATCATTCCGGAAAAATCATCGCCGCCGTGGCCCGCCGCCTGAAACTGCGTGTAGAGGTCTGCGGCAGCGGCCCCCAGAGGGGTAGCGGCCCCTGATGCGGTCGCTGCTTCCTGGCTCAGTTTCAGGTCTTTCAGCATCAGATCCGCCGCAAACCCTGGTTTGTAGCCATTGTTGGCGGGCGAGGTCGGAACAGGCCCCGGCACCGGGCAATAGGTCGTGAGCGACCAGCATTGGCCGGACGAGGTGGACGCCACATCGAACAGGGCCTGATGCGACAGCCCCAGCTTTTCAGCCAGCACGAAGGCCTCGCCCACACCGATCATCGAGATGCCGAGAATCATGTTGTTACAGATCTTGGCAGCCTGTCCTGCGCCCGCACCACCGCAATGCACGATCTTCTTGCCCATGCTCTCGAGGATCAGCTTGCCGCGCGCGAAGGCTGCATCCTCGCCGCCCGCCATGAAGGTCAGCGTCGCGCCCTTCGCGCCGCCGGTGCCGCCGGACACCGGCGCATCCAGCGAGGCAATGCCCGCAGCCTTCGCCATCTCATGTGCGGTGCGGGCGCTGTCGACATCGACGGTCGAGCAATCGATGAAGAGCGCGCCCTTTTTAGCGACAGGCAGCAATTCCGACCACACAGCGCGCACATGCTTGCCCGCGGGCAGCATGGTGATGACGACATCGGCAGCTCCGTCCCGCACTGCGGCGACTGCGCTCACCTGCACAACGACGCCTGCCTCGCTGGCGGCGGCACGCGACGCGCCCACAAGATCAAATCCCAGAACGGAATGCCCCGCCTTGACCAGATTGGCCGCCATGGGTCCGCCCATGTTGCCGAGGCCGATGAATGCTATGGTGGTCATGTGCGTCTCCCGAATTCAGTCTGTTTCTGGTAGTTCAACCAGCCGCCGCCAGCAACAGCAGGCCGACCCCCAGCACGATGAGCGCCATTCCGGCATATTCGCGCGCCTCCGTCTCCTGTGCGAACAGCTTGCGGGAAAGTGCCTGTGCGAAGAAGACTTCGACCAGCGCCAGTGTGCGCACATTGGCCGCCGAAGTCAGCGCAAAGCCGAGGAACCAGAACTGCGAGGCGAAGGCGCCCAGAAAGCCTGCTGTGAACGAGGCCCGCCACACGCCGAAGCTTTTTGTCAGCGCCGAACGGTCAAACAGCAGCAGATAAACCAGCAGAACCACGGTCTGGATGGCGAGGCCAAGGACCAGGATCGTTGTCGCCCTGATCACGAACCCGCCAGATGGCAACGCCAGGATCGCGCCGCGAAAAGCCACGGCGGAAAGGCCGAAACAGCCGCCCGCCGCGATACCCAGCAGGGCCGGCCGTATCTCGGAGACCATGGCCCGCATCGTGTCGGGCTTGACGCTCGTCACGATGACACCCGCTGTCGCAATGAGGATGGCGACGGCCTTGAGCGGCGTCAGCGCGTCGCCCAGCAGCAGCAACCCCACCACGGCGGTCAGCACCGGCTCGGTCTTGATATAGGCCGTCGTCACCGAGAAAGACTTGGCTTTCATGGCGGTCAGCATCAGCACGGTGGCGAGAATCTGGAACAGCGCGCCCGCTAGCGCATAGGGTGCGGCAGCGCGTGTAATGGCGGGTGGCGCCTCGCCCAGCCAGAGGCAGACCAGCGCCAGAAACAACACCGCGAAGGGCAATCCGTAGAGAAACCGCACCTGCGTCGCGCCCACCGTGCCGATGCTCTCGGTGAGGCTGCGCTGGGTGGCGTTGCGTGCGGTCTGCGCTGCGGCGGCAATGATTGTGACAGGAATCCAGAAAAATGACACGATTGACCGGGGGATGATTGCGTCTGTGCACGCAAGGGGAGGGCAAGGGGATAGCGAGTGACACACTAGCGCCGCAGTTCGCGGCAAATCCAGCCCTGTTGTCGCTCCAGACTTCCCTTCCCGCCGCGACGCATGTACGACGGAGCCTGTTGCAGATGATTTGCCGGTTCCATCCCAAGGTTTGCAAGCACAGGATTTGATGGTGTCTTTTTCTCTCCATTCTACAAAATCAGGGTCTGTCGTTGCGCTTACCGCAGTTGCTTTGGCGGCAGGCAGCCTATCCGCTCATGCCCAGGCCCCCTACGTGGTGGTAGAAGCCAGCACGGGGCAGGTTCTGTTGCAGGACGAAGCCACGCGGCCCTGGAACCCGGCCTCCACAACCAAGATGATGACGGCTTTTGTCGCTTTGCGCGCCGTGAAAGCCGGTCAGGCGCAGATGGATTCGCCGCTCATCGCCTCGGCCCGCGCCGCAGGCCAGAAACCAAGCAAGCTCGGCATCCGTCCGGGACAGGAGATCACGCTCGACAATGCCCTCAAGGTCATGATGGTGAAATCCGCCAATGATCTTGCTGTCGTCATCGCCGAGGCCATCGGCGGATCGGTTGAGGGCTTTGCCTCCATGATGAATGCCGAAGCGCGCAGGCTCGGCATGAGCGAGAGCCATTTCCTCAATCCGCACGGATTCCATGCCGGCGGTCACCAGACGTCGGCCCGTGATCTGGCGCTGCTGTCGCGCGCGCTGCTGACGGAGTTTCCGGAATACCAGGAATACTGGGGTATCGGCGCTGTGCAGGTCGGCAACCGCGTGCTGAACAACACCAACGGCCTGATCGGGCGCTATGCAGGCGCCACCGGCATGAAGACCGGTTTTGTCTGCGCTTCCGGTTTCAATCTCGTTTCGACCGCGACACGCGGCGGGCGAACGCTCATCGTGGTCGTGCTGGGCGCAAGCTCGGGCGGCGACCGCGTCGTGCGGTCCGCGCAACTGCTGGATCAGGGCTTCGGCACCTGGAGCGGGCAGGGTCACACGCTGCAGACGCTGCCGCGCTCGGGCTATGCCTCCGCGCCTGACATGCGCAGCCAGATCTGCACCGGGCGTCGGCGCGGCGTGGTTCTGGCGGACGATTCGGATTACGGCGGCGCGATCCTCTCACCTTCTACGGGGGGCGGGGATTCAGCAACTGCGGCGGGATCTCCGCTCTCCTTTTTCAGCCTGCCCAGCAGCCAGTCCCAGTCCAGCTACAGCATTGGGCGTTCTGGCGGCGGAGGACGGCCGATTCTGGGGCCGCGCACCGGGATTACACCTGTAGCAGTCTATCTTGGCCGGGCGCCGGGCAGCACGGCGGTTGCGCTTGGACCAGGCGGCAGGCGCGTCTCGCCAACAGCGGTTGCGACCTCGGGCAGCGGGGCCATACCCGCATCGGCATCAGCGCTTGCTCCAACGGGCCTGCGCACGGCAGTGCCCGGCCTTGAGCCAGCTCAGGAACGTCCCGCTGCGCAGGCCGGCATTCGCCCCGGCAGTGCACAGGCGGCACGCCAACCTCCGCCAAAAGCAGCAGAAGAAGAGAATGCCGGAGCGCCCATGCAGCTTCCCGGCGTGATCACCAATGGCCCCCGGCCCGGAGCCGCAGCTGGCATCCGTCCGCGCCAGACCGCAGCAACGGCCCCGATCGATCCGCGCAAGGCAGCGGTGCCTGCCGCAAAGCCTGCGGAGCAGAAGCGCACGGCACAAGCCCCACCCAAGGCGCAATCCAAAAAGGCCCCGCCGAAGAAAAAGCCGGCCGAGGCCGACGAATGACATCGTCCCCGCGTCCGCTGTTTGGCGGCGCACTGATCATCATCGGGGCCATCGCCTACGGCATCAATATTCCGGCGGCGCGCGTGGCAGGCCTCGGTGGCGTCAACGGCAGCAATCTGGCAGCGCAGCGCAGCCTGCTGTTCGCCATCCTGCTGGCGGCAGCCATCACGCTCATGGGCAAGAGCTTCCGCATCCAGTTCGGAGAAAGCCGCCGCATCATCCTGCTCGGCCTTTGCGCCGGTCTGGTTGCGATCTGCTATCTGTCGTCGCTGACCTATGTGCCCGTCGCGATGGCGGTGACGGTTTTCTACACCTTCCCGCTGATTCTGCTGCTGGCCGCCCCCTTCACAGGCGGCGGGCGGATCACGGGCTGGCGCATGGTTGCCTTTGCCATCGCTTTCACCGGCATCGTGGTCGCCGTCGGCCCCTCGATGGACGGGCTCGACTGGCGCGGGCTGGCACTGGCTTTTTTCGCCGCCTTCGCCTCTGCCGCGATGTTCCTGCTGGCGTCGACGCTCAAACAGGATCGGATCATCCTGCTGTTCTGGATACAGGTTGCGGCGTGTGCCGTACTCTTGCCGACCGCCGTCATGACCGGCTTGCCGTCGCTTGAAACCATAAGCGGCGTATGGCTGGCTGTCGCGCTCTCGGCTGCGGGCTTTTATATCGGGTTCATCTGCCAGTTCACGGCGGCGCCCCATCTCAAGCCCGCCACCATTGGCCTGCTGTTCCTGATCGAGCCAGTGGTCGCCATCATCTCGGCGGCGGTCTTTCTGGGCGAGACGCTCACACCCCTGCAATATGCGGGTGTGGCGCTGGTGATCGCGGGCCTCGCGATTGATATCTGGAAACAGCAGCAACCCGCGCCCATATTAGCGGAATCATGATTTCGGACTCCATGATTCCTGGCAAAACCGGTCCCATTCCCCCGATCCCGCTGACGGTGATCACCGGCTTTCTCGGCGCGGGCAAGACCACGCTGATCAATTGCCTGCTCAAAGACCCCGCGCTGGCTGACACCGTGGTGATCGTCAACGAGTTTGGCGCTATCGGCCTCGATCATCTGCTGATGGAAACAGTGGATGATGGCATGGTGCTGATGCAGTCGGGATGCCTCTGCTGCACCATCCGGGGCGATCTGGTGAACACGCTGGAAGGCCTGCTGCGCAAGCGTGACAACAACCGCATCACGCCCTTCCGCCGTGTGCTGATCGAAACGACAGGCCTCGCTGATCCCGCCCCAATCTTGCAGACCGTGATGAGCCATCCCTACCTGGGATTGCGTTACGGCCTTGAAGGCGTGGTGACGCTGGTGGATACGGTAAATGGCATGGCCACCCTCGACAGCCAGCCCGAAGCGCTGAAACAGGCGGCGGTGGCCGACCGGCTGGTGATCACCAAGGCGGATCTTGCTGACGCCGACCGCGATGCACTGGAGACGCGGCTGCGCTCCCTCAACCCAGCAGCAACCATTCTTGATGCGGCAACAGCATCCGCCGCTGACCTGCTGGATTGCGGCCTCTACGATCCCTCCACGAAATCACCCGATGTGGCGCGCTGGCTGAAGGATGAAGCGGTGCTTGCGGCGGCAGGCCGCCACACCCACCGCCACGCCGACGGCAGCGTGCATGCGGATGGCGAGAATGCCGGAGCAGAAGCCTGGGCGCGCGAGCAAGATCACAACGACATCAACCGCCACGATGCCAGCATCCGCGCCCATGCCTTTTCAACCGACCGGGCCATTCCTGCCGAAAGCTTTGCGCTGTTTCAGGAGCTTCTGCGCTCGGCCCACGGCCCGAAGCTCCTGCGCCTCAAAGCCATCGTGAAAATCGCCGAGAACCCCGAAAACCCCGTGATCGTCCACGGCGTGCAGCACGTCTTCCATCCGCCGGCGATCCTGGAGCGCTGGCCCGATGATGACCGGCGCACGCGCATGGTGTTCATCACGAAAGACCTTGAACCCGAGTTTATTGAAGGGCTTTGGGCAGCATTTCTGGGGGCTTGATGCGCACTGACAGACTCCCGAACTGGAAATCAGAACACCCGGAACCTGTGCGCGCAGGCATCTCTATTCGAATTGTTTGCTGCATCAAGCGGGGGATCTTGGCGTGACAAGGAAGGTGTCATGGACGATAGAGCGAATATGGATGTGCCCTTCATGACCGTTGCCCGCGCATGAGCCGCAAGAACTTGCAACCCTCCCGCGAACGCCGCGTGAAGCGCATCTGCGCGCGCCTCGGCCTGCATTTCATGACCGCGCAAAAGCCGGACAAGCAGGTGCTGGCCCATGGCGGCTATATGCTGCGGGACGGCAAGACGATGAAAATCGTGCTGGGTGACAAGAATTATCTGTTCTCGGCTGACATCGACGAGATCGAGGCGTTTCTGGACGCGCAGGCGTGAGGCGCAACATCGGTGTTGCGATTTGCCGCCATCCGAATAGTCTCATCCCAATCGCTTCGCATCGGGGCGAAGCCATCCTTGGGAGGGGATCATGGCTGTATCCAGAATGACGGTTTTCGCTGCAGGGCTCGTGATGACCGCCACTGCTGCCTTTGCACAGCAGGCTCCGAATTTCCCGGCCCCCAAGGACGGCGCCTTCACAGCGAAGGACTTCAAATTCTCCACGGGCGAAACACTCCCTGAGCTGAAGATCGCTTACAAGACCATCGGCGACCCCGCCAACCCGCCCGTGCTCATCCTGCACGGCACCGCAGGCTCGTCCGCCAGCATGCTGACGCCTGGCTTTGGCGGCGCGATGTTCGGAGAGGGCCAGCCGCTGGATGCGACGAAGCATTTCATCATCATCCCCGATGCGCTGGGCGCGGGCGGAACTGCCAAACCCTCCAGCGGGCTGAAGGCAAAATTCCCCAAGTACAATTACGACGACATGGTCGATGCGCAACACCGGCTGGTGACAGAGGGGCTCGGAATCAAGCGGCTGAGGCTGGTCATGGGCAATTCCATGGGTGGCATGCACACCTGGGTCTGGGGCGTGCGCTATCCTGACATGATGGATGCGCTGGTGCCGATGGCTTCGCAGCCCACCGAGATGTCGTCGCGCAACTGGATGATGCGCCGCCTGATGATCGAGACGATCAAGGCTGATCCTGACTATCAGGACGGCAATTACACGGTGCAGCCGAAATCCGTCCGTATCGCCAATGTGTTTTACGCAACAGGCACCAATGGCGGTGATCTCGCCTATCAGAAGCTGGCCCCGACGCGTGAGGCCGCTGACAAGCTGGTGACGGCCCGCCTTGCAGCGCCAACGCCTGCGGACGCCAATGACTTTATCTATCAATGGGCCTCATCCGCAGATTACAACCCCGCTCCGAAGCTCGGCCAGATCAAGGCGCATCTGCTGGCGATCAACTCCGCCGACGATGAGCGCAACCCCGTGGCGACCGGCCTGATGGCCGAGGCGATGAAGAGCGTCAGGAACGGCAAGCTGCTGGTGATCCCCGGCAGCGCGGACACGGCGGGTCATGGCACGACGGGCGGCATGGCGAAGCTCTATGCGAGGGAGCTGGCAGAATTTCTAGCGGCCGTTCCCAAAACGCAGTGAGGGGAGGGACAGTGACAGGGCGGCCCGGCGTTGCTAAAGCACCGGGCATTCCTGCGGAAAGCCCTCCATCACCATGACTCTCCTGATCCTCGGCCTGATCCTCTTTCTCGGCATGCATGCCTTCAGTATGAACCGCACGGGCCGCGCCGCGATGCTGGGCAAGCTTGGGCCGCTGGGCTACCGGGCGCTTTACAACATCGTGTCGCTCATCGGTTTCAGCCTCATCGCGTGGGGGTTCGCCATTTACCGGTCGAACGGCATGATACCGGTCTGGGACCCGCCGACATGGACGCGGCATCTCTCTGTCCTGATCATGCTGCCAGTGCTGCCCCTGCTGTTCTCGGCCTATGCCAAGGGTTTCGTGAAGGCGCGGCTGAAGCACCCGATGATCCTGGCCGTGAAGACCTGGGCGCTGGCGCATCTGCTGTCCAACGGCGATCTGGGGTCGATCATCCTCTTCGGCAGTTTCCTTGCCTGGGCGGTTATCGCCTTCATCAGCATGCGGCGGAGGCCGGTGGATGAAGCGGCCAGCTTCGTGCCCAACCCCGGACAGGATGCTGCGGCCGTCCTCGGCGGATTGATCCTCTACGGCGTGATGATCGGCGGGCTGCACCGCTATCTGATCGGCGTGGGCGTCTTCGGGTAAGCATGCCCCGCTACGTCACCACGCGCGTTCTTCGCCACACTCCCGAACAGATGTTCGATCTCGTCGCGGATATCGAGCGCTACCCGGAATTCGTGCCGATGTGCAGCACGCTTCATGTGCGGCGGCACACGACGGGCGTGAACGGCTCCGAGGTGCTGCTCGCCGATATGTCCATTGGCTACAAGATGATCCGCGAGAGTTTCACCACACGCGTGGCTCTGGATCGCGCGGCGCTGAAGATTCTCGTGGAATATGTCGACGGTCCTTTCAGTCATCTGGAGAACCGCTGGACCTTTGCGGCGGCCCCCGCCGGCTGTGAGGTCACGTTCGATATCGACTACTCCTTCCGCTCCCGCACCTTCCAGATGCTGGCGGGCGCGGTGTTCGACACCGTGGTGCGCCGGATGGTGGAAGCGTTCGAAAAGCGGGCGGACGCGGTTTACGGGGCCTAGACTGCCAGCATCATCTCCAGCGCCTTCACCACCGAGCGCGCCCTGATGTCATCGCGCGACAATGGTCCAAAGCGCATTTCGGCCACATCGCAGCCTTTTGCCGTCGCCACCGCCAGAAACACAAGGCCGACCGGCTTGTCCACCGATCCGCCGCCCGGTCCCGCCACGCCGGTGACCGACACCGCCACATCGGCCCGGGAATGCGCGAGAGCCCCGCGCGCCATGGCATCTGCCGTCTGCGCACTGACCGCGCCATGCGTCACGATGGTTCCGGCCGGAACGCCGAGCAATTCAGTCTTTGCCTCATTCGAATATGTTACGAACCCGCGCTCCATCACATCCGATGATCCCGGAACGGACGTCAGCAGGGCTGCGACAAGACCTCCCGTGCAACTCTCCGCGGTGGCGCAGCGGCGCTTGCCGGCGCGCAGTTGATCCAGCGTCCGGATAGCGAGTTGGGTATGCTCAGGAGAGAACATGGCCTTTCCCTAGGCCACTATGCGTTTTTGTTCCAGCCCATCTGCAAAGCCCCTGACTTGCCGCACTGCACAATTCGGTATAGTTTTTGGGCAAGTGCAAAAACTGCATAAAAAATAGGCAATATGCTTGAAACAAAAATACCATCTCCGGCTGTGCCGTTCCTGGATCATGTCCGGGGTGCGGTGCTCGCTCCCATGTCCGGTGTGACCGACGCAGGCTTCCGACGCGCGGCGGACCGCTTCGGCGCGTCGCTTGTCGTGTCCGAAATGGTGGCGTCCGACGAACTCGCGAAGGGCTCAGCCAACGCTTTGCTGCGCGCCGAAGGTGAAGGCATCGGCACGCATGTGGTCCAGCTTGCGGGCTGTGACG
>CAXTUM010000041.1:0-10504 GCA_964247205.1 uncultured Beijerinckiaceae bacterium | reverse complement strand
CCTGAAGCTCGTACTCCCCAAATCACAAGCCAGAACCACCTCCATGCTGTGCCTCTCCTAGGCCGTCATATCTGTCACGGGGGAGCCGGTTCGAATCGTCTTGTCCATGCTAAGCCCGAGGCAGTCTATCGGAGCAGTCTTCAAACAGCTGCAATCCGCCTCAAGCAGCACCGACCGATGACAGGTAGAGTTCGCTTGCATGGCCAGTAAGCGGCCCCGGCTTTCCATCGGCAATGAAGCGGCCATCGATACGCACGACAGGCGTGACCCCGCCCAACGTGCCGGTAACGAACGCTTCATCAGCAGAATAGACCTGCGCAAGTGTGAAGTCGCATTCGCGCGCAGTCTTGCCCGCAGCCAGCCACGCATCGAGCACGTTCTGCTGGGTGACCCCCTTGAAGCTGTAGGCTCCCGTTGAAGTCCACAGCTCACCTCGACGAATGATGAAGAAATTTGTTGAGTTGCAGGATGCTACGAAGCCCCGCGGATCCAGCATCAGGGCCTCGTCTGCGCCAGCTTGAATAGCCTGGATCAGCGCCTGGATCAGGTTAAGGCGGCTATGCGAATTCAGGCGCAGATCAAAAACATCCGGCGTACTGGTTCGGAAGGTTGAGGTGAAGAGCGACATGCCGCGCGCCTTGGCTTCAGGATTAGGCTTCTTGTACTCGGCGACAATGACGATGGTCGCTGGCCCGATCACGAAACGGGGGTCCTGGTTCGGCGTGGATTTCAGGCCGCGCGTCACCATAAGACGGACATGTGCGCCATCTTTCATGCCATTGCGATCCAGCGTTTCCCGGACCGCGCTGGCCACGCCCTCGCGAGACAAACCGATATCGAGCGCGATCGAGCGCGCGCCCTCGAATAACCGATCAAGATGAGCGTCGAGGCTGATCAGCCTGCCCCTGACAAGCCGCAAGCCTTCCCAGACGCCGTCGCCAAGTGCAAACCCAGAATCGAAAACAGAGACCACCGCCTCGTTCCGCGGCACGAAGGCCCCGTTGACATAGACCACCACACCCTCATTGCGGGCATCGGCCAGATAGCCCTGGGCCGAGCCCTGTGTTGCGGAGCCTTGCTTGTTCGACATCATGTGCGTCCTAGAGGCTGTATTTCTTGTGACTGGCGAGGAAAGCCCGGGTGCGCTCCCCTTGCGGGTTTTTCAGAACCTGATCTGGCGTTCCGGCTTCGTGAATCACTCCATCGGCGAGGAAAATCACCCGCGTTGCCACATGATAGGCAAAGCCGAGTTCGTGTGTGACCAGAAGCATGGTCCGCCCCTCATCGGCCAGCGCATGGATGACGCCCAGAACCTCCCCGACCAATTCAGGATCAAGCGAAGAGGTCGGTTCATCAAAGAGCATGCATTCGGGCTCCATGGCCAGCGCGCGTGCAATTGCTACCCGCTGCTTTTGTCCGCCTGACAGATGCGCGGGGTATTGGTCAGCTTTCTCGGCTAGGCCAACCCGTGTCAATTGAAACGAAGCGAGCGCATGCGCCTCGGCTTTCGAACGGCGCTGGACCGTGCGCAGCCCCTCCATGACGTTTCCGATCGCGGTCATATGCGGGAACAGATTGAACTGCTGGAACACCATGCCGATGCGCTGACGCACGCCAATCAGTTCGCTTTCCCGATAGCGGCGGCCCGATCCGTCCGGACGGCCAAGCAACTGGCCATTGAATTCAATTTCGCCTGCGCTCGGCATTTCCATGAAGTTCAGGCAGCGCAGCAACGTGCTTTTGCCGGAGCCAGACGAGCCGAGGATAGCAATGCGTTCGCCCTTCTGGACGTTGAGGTCGATACCGCGCAGAACATGGTTCGCACCGAAACTTTTCGTCAGGCCGGAAACGCGCAGGAGAGTCATTCGTCTCTCCGAAGCCGCCGTTCAAGCACATAAGTCATTTGGACCATTGGCCAAAGAATGATGAAAAAGATCACCGCTACGGCAGAGTAAGCCTCGATAGGGTTGAAATTCAGCGAGGCGATGAGCTTCCCCTGCTGCAGGAGCTCGGTATATGCGACCGCAGAGGCCAGTGTCGACATCTTGAAGATCTCGATTGCGCGGTTCGTCAGCGCTGGCATCATGCGCTTGAGGGCTTGCGGCAGAATGATGCGGACCATCGACTGATGCCAGCTCATTCCGATGGCGCGCGCTGCATCCCACTGTCCGCGCTCGATTGACTGGATGCCGCCCCGATAAATCTCGGCGGAGAACGCGGCAGAGTTGAGCGAGATGCCGAGAGCGGCAGCCGCCAGAGGGCTGATGCTGAACGGCATCAGGATCGGCAAGGCAAAATAGAACCAGAGGATCTGCACAAGCACCGGAGTGTTGCGGAAGAATTCGACGAAGGCGGTCGCCGGGAAGTAGAGCCAGGGCCTGCGCGAATAGCGCCCCAGACCAATCACCAATCCCAGACTGAGCCCGAGAACAAGGCAGATCGCAAAAATGCGCAAGGTGCCAGCAACGCCAACCAGCAATGCATCGGTGTTTGCGAAAACGGAGGCAAAATCCCATCGATGGTTCATCAGCGTGCCGCGGTTTCGCCGCTGATCGCAAGCCGGTGCTCGAGGCGCCGCGACAGCAGGCTGAAAGTGAAGATGACAGCGAAATAGATGAGTGCGGCGACCGTCAATGTTTCAAGCGGTCGAAACGTCTTCTGCGATATCTCATTCGCTGCAAAGAGAAGATCCGCATACGAGATTGTCGCGACCAGCGTGGTGGTCTTCATCAGCTCGATAGCCCGCTCCATAAAAGCGGGAATCATGCGTTTGACCGCCTGCGGCAGGATAATGCGTTCAAGCGTCCGCCAGCGATCCATGCCGATCCCTTTTGCGGCCTCCCATTGACCGCGCTCGATCGAGACGATGCCGCCGCGAAAGACCTCGGCGAAAAAGGCCGCAGACTGGATGGAAAATGTCAGAACCGCTGCTCCGAAAGGTGTCATCTCCACCCCGGTCAGCAGCGGCAAGGCAAAGTAAAACCAGAATAGCTGGACCAGAGGCGGTGTCGTGCGGAACACCTCAATCACAAACCCCGCCGGCAACGACAAAGACCGGCGTGGTGAAAGACGGAGAAGCGCCATCACGAGCCCGAGCGCGAGGCCGAAGCTCAAGGATACAGCTGTTACCTTGAGCGTATTCAGCAACCCCTGAGCCAGAAGCGGCCAGTTGGCAAATACCGGCGAAAAGTCCCAGCGATACACGAAACTACCGGATCATTTCCTTCATAATGGGGGGAGCAAGTTTGGGATCAAGGCCAAATTCGCCAAGCGCCTGCTCGTACCATTTCTGCGTCTGGCCGGACTGATAATACTCGCCAATCTGTTTGTCGATCCAGGCGATGAAGGCATCATCATCCTTGCGCAAGGCCACGCTCGAAGCCTGTGATTGCGCCGGTGTCGGCACAATGATCTGACCCTTGCCGAGCCGCTGACGGGCAGCCAGCAGAGGCGGATGGAACAGGCACACTGCATCGGCCCGGTTCGCCTGGAAAGCAGCAATCGCCTCGGCATTGCCCGGAAAACGCTGGATGTCGGCCTTTGGCGCATGCTCGGAGACAAACCGATCCATAGATGAGGCTTGCGGCACCGCAATGCGAATGCCTTCCCTGTTCAGATCGGTCCAGGCCTTCACGGAAAGGTCGTCGCGCGCCAGCACTGCGAGCGAGTAATAGAGCAAGGGCGAGGTTGGAAAACCCACCGCCAGCTTACGCTCGGGAGTAGCGTCGATAGTGAACATTACGTCGATCTTGTTGCCTTGCAGCGCAGCTATCGAGTTGCCCCAGGTGACCTCCACGGTTTCCATCCTGACACCGAGCGTCTGGGCCATGGCTTTGCCCATGGAGATGCCGAGGCCCGATGTCCATTCGCCGGATTTCAGATCCTTTGAAAACCACGGTGGCGCCTGCGTTACGCCAACGAGCAGACTTCCACGCTTCTTGACCTCATCGAGCGTCCCGCTGGCATGTGCGATACCTGGCCGAAAAAGGGCGGCGGAACCGGCAGCGAGACCAACCATTGCCGAACGACGATCAATGTTCACCGTGTCTTACTCCGCATCCGAGATCAGGGGAGTGAATTGACACGCAGTATGCCCTTCCTGTCAATCGGCTCGCAAACACCACCTTTACCGGCATCAAATAGCGCACATATTCACGAATGATGGCCTGCCGCCAGATTCACCCTCCGTTGCGGCGCAGCCAGCCAATCATCATGACGATCTCGGCGGTCTGGTTACGGACGACCTCTTCGGCAAGCTTGCGCAATTCCGCATCATTCCCGTAGCGCAGAATCACCTTCGCCATCTCCACCGCAGCTTCATGATGCGGGATCATGCCGCCCATGAAGTCCATATCCGGGTTGCCCGTCAGGCCGGCATTCATCTCCTTGTGCATTTCGGCATTGATGTCGTCATAGGCCTCGATGATCTCGGCAGCCTTGGGACCAGCCGCGGCATTGCCGTTCTTCTGAAGCCACGCCTGCATCTGGGTGATTTCCGCCTTCTGCGCGGTGATGATGTCTGTCGCAAGCTTCCTGACCTCATCGTCCTTGCCGAACTTAAGGACAATTTCCGCCACATCCACGGCACCCTGATGATGCGGGATCATGGCACGGACGAAGTCAGTGTCTGCATTGCCCGTGAACTTGATCGCCATGTCCTTGTGCATCCTGGCATTGGCCGCCGCAAAGGCCAGGCTCGCGGCGTCGGAGGGTGCCGCAGCCTGACCGGATCTGCCATGCACATGGCCCTTCATGTCAGCGGGCATCTTGCCGTGCATCTGGTTTGGCATGCCGGTGGCCGCAGGCGCAGGCGGTTGAATCTGCGCGGGCTGGCCATGGCCGCCGTGGTTCTGCTGGGCAATGACCGGCACGCTGAGCGCTGCGGCGAAAACAAGGCCTGTGATAATCCGTTTCATGGGTGTCTCTCCTTCTGATGCGGCGAACCTGAAGGTCCGTTGACCCGGCCCGTCGTGGCTCTTTCAGCATTGTCTGCCGGGTGTACTGAACAAAGCAGCCGCATGATGGCATGCAGACGCCAAGGCTGCGAATATTCAACCATTCGCCGTCAAATCCACGGAAATGGGGGTGTGTTGCTGTCTATCACGATGATTTCCTGCGTCTTGAGAGGACAGTCAAGGGATTCAATCACATAGACCTCCATCGCCGTATCCTTGCCGAGCACTTCGATATGGTAATTCCCGGAATCGATGAAAGAGGTCGCATTTTCCTGCATCGCGCCAGCTTGAAAAGGCGCCTGTGAGACTGAACAGCGCCAGACCATTCCTCATTGAAAGAATGGTTCAGCTCATTTGTGCCCGGTCATGACCAGATGGGAGGTTTGCGCCACAGGCCGCCACTTCACAAGCCATTGGCGTGCATCTCCAACAATGACCTTCCCAGCACCAAGATCTGCACAGCCCTGAGGAGAAAGTAATATCTTCCCGAAATCTGGGCTTGCTCCGACAGCACTGAAACATTGTAACCCTCTGCTGACAGATCATCGCTGGGCGTCTCGAAAGCCATTACATTTTACGATACGCCTGCTGGCAGGTCTGTCCGCCTCCAACCCGACTTCCATGTCATCTGCCAGTCCCAATACAGCGCTGATCAGCTGGTTGCTTTCCGCCAGATGCTCGATCGGGATCTCAGTTGAAAGATCAGCCGCGAAAATCCGCCAGCTGTCGATGTTGCGCCATGGCACAGCCGCAAGCACAGGCACTTCGTGGTCAAGCGCTTCGGCGATCAGCGGCCTGAAGCCGCCGCCTTGTCCCTCGGCCTTTCCGAATTTGTTGATCATCAGGAGGTCTGGCTGCATCGACAGCGCGCGACGGCCAAGCTCCATTCCATGCAGCAATTCGCTGACATCAAGATGGCAGCCACGCGCCAAGGCGCCGCGGTCCTGTGATATGCTGATTGTTTCTCCGCTCGCCAGTTCCTCCAGCAGCATGTCGCAACGCCGCCGGCCAGGCCGCGGCTGATTGCGCTGCACGAAGCCGGCGAGCCGGACCCCTCTGCCCTCCAGCAGCCGCGCGATGCACTGCATCAGAAGATCGGCATCGCGGCCCTCGCTGTAGAGGATGGCTGTGATCGGCGTCCTGGGATGAAGGCGCGACATATTTCAACCTCGCCGCAGCGCGCGATCAAAATCGCGCAGATAGCTGGACGAAACCAAGCCAGACATATGGTCACTCCGCCTTTGATGAAGGTGTGGGGCATTGAAGGTCGGGCATGCAGCAGGGCGGCGAGGCCATGTCAGAAAGATCGATGCCTGCAAAGACTTCAGCAGCGTGCCGCCGCAAAGCGCTCTGCGGTTCCGTAGGTTCGAGCGCACATTGATCGATCGACACCAGCGAGTCCCGCTCCATCATCGATGACAGATGCGGACCCAGATCTCGGATCAGCCCATCATGGATAGCGTAAATCCAGCCATGGAGATTCAGACTCTGCCCCCTTGCCCAGGCATTCTCGATAATGGGGGTCGCGGCCAGCCGGCGCACCTGCATCTCGATATTGATCTCGCACAATCGGTCCAGCCGCCTTTCCGGATCCGCCATCGCATCGAACAGGCCGTGATGCTTGCGGTAGAACATCGTCAAGGGTTGCAGCCAGTGATCCAGCATTGCGCCACGCTCGCGGGCCATGGCGCGCTGAACGCCTCCGCAACCGTAATGGCCGCACACGATCACATGCTGCACCTTCAGGAAATCGACAGCGAACTCCAGCACCGACATGATGTTGAGGTCACTGGTATGAACGATGTTGGCAATGTTGCGATGGACAAAGACCTCGCCTGGATCGAGACCAAGCACGTCATTGGCTGTCACGCGGCTGTCAGAGCAACCGATCCAGAGATAGTTGGGGGCCTGCTGCTCGGCCATGCGGCGGAAAAAGCCGGGATCAGCATGCGTCTTTCCCTGCGCCCAGGCGGCGTTCTGGTCAAACAGGTGGTCCAACGTGCGGGACATCAGTGAGAAACGCCCCGACGCGCCTTCATGGTGATGCTCATGTTTTCAAGATCGCTGCGTTTGAGCCGCACGCTGGCGATGGCGAGCACAACTCCATTTTCAAGCGCCAGATGCCTATGCACGGCGGCGGCGTAGACCAGCATCAGTTCACAGCTTGCCTTATCCAGAACCACGGGATCATCCGCAGTTCTTCCGGTCAGCGCCACGACGATCTGGTCGACTATATCCTCACTGCGCAGGGTGTCCTCACCAAGATACGCAAGCACTGGACCAAGGTCATCTGCCGGCAGGGCTCGGCGCCTGACCAATGGAAAGAGATCTTCTTCCTCGTCTCTGTGGTGGGTAGCCAGATCTTCTTTGAAGAATGCGGCGACATTGTCAGCCTCGGCGCGGGTGGCTCTCTTCTGGTCGGCAAAGCGGCGCAGAATTTGGCAGACCATGCGCTGTCGGAAATGATCGGCGAAGATGTAGTTCAGCGGTTCGTCGAGCAGAGAGATTGGCATCGGCTCGACCAAAGCGGAAAAGCCACTGCTCAAATCTATGCGCTCTCCGGCGCTGTCTGAACGCCTACGCATGATCATTGCAACCTCCTTTGCCGCAGGAACAGCCTGTCGGATCCGCAGAAGGTTCCAGTTCCTTGGCATCCTTGGCAACCGACCACTTGACCATTGTCGTCAGGCACATGACAGCGGGATTATTGCTGCGCTCCAACGCTGTCATCAGAGCCAGCCAGTCTTCGTCGGAGGCCTTGCGCGCAAATCTCTGGGCAGCGCCCGAGACATATTCGCCAATGCTCTCGTCATGTGGTTCACGGGCTGCATCGACCTCGGCGACCAGCACCACATCACCCAACTGCATCAATGCCGCAGCAGCGACCGTCTCATCCCGCAGCTCGTTGATGATCGTCCCGAGGAGCATGGCTGTCTCCTCAGTTCATCAGAGGTGACACGGAGGCGTCGAGGGTGATGCCCTCGATGACGACGCGGCCCGCAAGCAAGCAGATGTACTGTCGCTGCGCTGTGCGTTGCACGCGCTCCGTGAGATAGTTCTCGATCAAAGGCCTGGCGATCTCGAACGGCAATTGCCGCCCGTCGATCTTGCGATCGAGCCGCACGATGTGCAGGCCATAGCGGCTCTTGACCGGTTCGGGATGAATGCGGCCTGCCTCCATCGTTGCGAGAGCATTTTCGAACTCCCGCACGGTCTGCCCCGGCCCGATCTGACCAAGGCTGCCGCCGACATGTCCCGACGGACAGGCGGAGTGCAAACGGGCCAGCCCTTCAAAGGCAGCGGGATCGTCACGCAAGGCAACGAGCAATGTGCCTGCCAGTTCCCTGGTCTGTTCGCGGGCGGCTTCGCTCTGGCCATGCGGCAGCAGGATATGGGAGACCTCATGCAGATCCTGCGAGCGGAAGCGGCGCTGGTTCTGCTGATAGTAGCGGCGGCAGGTTGGCTCATCGGGTTCTGGGGTCAAAACCTCCTGTTCGATGAGCGCACGCATCCGCGCTTCTTCGTTCGTTTCGCGCCGCCCGCTCTCATCGCTGGCAGGGTGAACTGTTATGCCAAGGCGCTCAGCCTCCTGAAGCAGCAGTTCGCGCACGACAAGTGCACGGGCTGCAGCCTGCCAGGCTTCGATCGGTTTGGACGCCGGATGGTTCTGTGTTTCCCTGGCAATCGCATCACGGGCGATCTGGATACCATTGACGCTCACCGTTTTCGGCCTGGCGCTGACAGCAGGTTTAAGCGTGCAGGCCGTAGTCTCGTTTGCTGTGGTCATGATCTATCACTCCGCCGGATGCGATGGTGTGCGGGAGGCTGCTCCGCCTGTCGCGAGCGAGCGCCGTGTACGGACGACCTGGTACCCCTTGCGCCCCAGATACCAGACAGGGGTCGACCAGACATGGACGAGTCGCGAGAAGGGGAAGATCAGGAAGATCGTCATGCCCAGGACAAGGTGGACGAGATATGGCCAGTCCAGCCCTTGCAGCGTCTTGGCATCGACCGGCTGGACCGTGACGATGCCTTGCGCCCAATGCGCCAGCACCAGCATGACCGATCCGTCGGAATGCTGGAGTGACAAGGGCAGCGTGATGAGGCCAAGGCACAACTGCACCCACAGAATGCCGAGCACCGCCAGATCCATGTAGGTCGATGTCTGACGGATGCGCGCGTCAAAGAGCCGACGGTGTAAGAGCAGCGTCAGCCCAATGAAGCAGACCAGACCGGCGATCCCGCCCGCTGAAATTGCTATCAGCTGCTTCTGCTCTACCGTGATGAAGAGGGTGTAGATGAATTTTGGCGTGAGCAGGCCCGCAGCGTGACCGAAGAACAGGAACAAGATACCAAAATGAAAGAGGTTTGATCCCCATGCGAGCTGCTTCTTGCGTAGGAGTTGGCTGGAGCTGGCCCGCCAAGTGTACTGCTCGCGATCAAAGCGGATCAAGCTGCCAAAGATGAAAGCAGAGATGCAGACATAAGGGTACCAGACGAAGAGGATGTGGAAAATGACGTCGGTCATGGCTCAATCTCCTCAGCGTGCCGAGTTGCCGGTATGGGTGAAGGTTGTGCGCGGACCTGCGCCTGGAACAGGTTCGAGTCCGGGTGCTGGACGACGCGCCTGACGCAGCTTCGAGGACAATGTATCCTTGCCACAATCAGCGGCCGCAGCGCCCGGTCCGAACAGGACCTCTTCTTCCGCCCAAGCCGCATCGAGTGCTTCAAGGTCATCGGGCTCGGGATCCGGCTCGGCTAACAGCCGTGCAATCATGGCTGCATCCGGCTTTGCCTTGCTCAGGCTCGACAGCGCGGCGAATACAGCCTCATAAGGCGATTGGCGCTTGCGCAAGCGCTCGCGCAAGGCTGCGAAGACATGTGCAGGTTGCCCCACCAACTCCACCGCTTCGGATGGAGTCCGCGTCGAGGCAAATTCCAGAAACAGCGGCAGGAAATCAGGCAGCTCAGAGATGGTCGGCGTGTAGCCGCCATCCTCGTAGACCTTGATCAGATCGACCATGGCCTGCCCGCGGTCGCGGCTCTCGCCGTGGACATGCTCGAACAGATGAAGCGACAGGGCACGGGTGCGGTCGAACAGCAGGATGAAACGCTCCTGCATGTCCATCAGATCGCCCGCCGCCAGATCATCGATCAGGCGGGCGAGCGCCTTGCAGTCCGCCTTCGGCAAAATCGCTTCATGCTCGATGACGGCGATCAGTTCGTCGTGGGCAGACTGCAACTCCACAGTGGGGTATGACAGGATCGCTGAAAGAACCTTGAGGGTTTTCATGTCAGTAGGTCCCTACTTTCGGCTTGTCGTTCTTGACCTTTACACCGCCAAACAGATTGGCGCTGTTGTCGGACGGCATGCAGCCATCGCCGAAGGAGAAGCCGCAATTTCCGCGCAGTTCATAGGCGTCCTCGCTCACCTCGCGATGCGCTGTCGGGATGACGAACCGATCCTCGTAATTGGCGATCGCCATGATGTGATACATATTCTCGATCTGGGCCGGGGTGAGCCCGACCCTTTTCGCCACGGACTCGTC
>CAXTUM010000040.1:0-10605 GCA_964247205.1 uncultured Beijerinckiaceae bacterium | reverse complement strand
GAAAATCGCCACCAGCACATTTGCGCCCGTCACCTCCTCGCGTCCCGAGGATTGCACATGGATCACGGCCCGCTGGATGACGCGCTGGAACCCTGCCGTCGGCTTGGAATCCTCTTTGCCAACGTGAACAAGGCCTTCAAGCTCCCCGTCGACATAGTCTTTCAGCGTCCGGCGCAGCGCTTCGATATCGACATTGCAGGCCTTCATCACTGCCGCAGCATCGACATCGTCGGTCAGCGCGAGGAGAAGATGCTCCAGCGTGGCATACTCGTGCCGCCGTTCGTTGGCGAAGGCCAGAGCCTGATGGAGAGCTTTTTCGAGGTTTCGGGAAAAGGTCGGCAATGGATCCTCACTTCTTTTCCATGATGCACTGCAAAGGATGCTGGTTCTTGCGTGCGAAGTCCATCACCTGGGTCACCTTCGTTTCGGCAACTTCATAGGTGAAAACGCCGCACTCCCCTATCCCGTGGTTGTGCACATGCAGCATGATCTGTGTGGCGCCTTCACGGCTCTTGTTGAAGAACCGCTCCAGCACGTGAATCACGAATTCCATAGGCGTATAATCGTCGTTCAGAAGCAGCACACGGTACATGTTGGGACGTTTGGTCTTGGGCGCCGTCTTGGAGATGACAGCCGTTCCCGAACCGTCATCCCCAGCATCCCTGCTCCGGCCCGCGCCACGCGGCGGTTCCGCCATCGGGCGGGTGCCGGGCAATAACGAAGGCGCAGTGCTCCACATTCTAGCGTATCCCGTCGGGCATAGTATCGACTCCGGTCAAAGACGGAGTCGCGCCCATCTCAGCTTATACAAATAGGATGCCAGTCTGGATTGCGCCAGTACGTCAAAATACAAAAAAGCCCGGCAAAACTGCCGGGCTTTGAGTAGATTCCCTGAGGGAACCCAAGACTGGTTCAGATCGCCAGATTACTTGGCAACGGCGGTCTTCGCCTTGGCGAAGGCAGCTTCAACAGGCTTCATCGCGTCCTTGGCGAAGTCGGTGTAGAGGGTGCTCATCTTCGTCGCCTGGGCAACGAAACCTTCGTAAGCCGACTTGGCGAACTCGGTGTTGAGTTCGATGGCCTTGTCCAGCGTCTTCACGGCGAAGAGCTTCTCGACATGGGCAGCGTTGGCTTCGTAGGACTTCTTGGCGAAGTCAGCAGCTTCGGTCGAAACGGCCTGGGCGTTCTTGGTGAAAGTGCCGAAAGCCTTTGTGGCGGCGTCCATGTTGTCCTTGGCGGTCTTCTGCATGTCTTCGAATGAATTGTTCATGATATGGTGCTCCATTGGCGGTTGTTTCCGGGAACTGAACTCGCCCGTTGCCGCTCATATGTTGCAGTGCACAAAAAATGTCAAGCTATCATTGCAATGCACAAAACGCATGGCCGCTGCGCGGAAGCACTGCTGCTTCGGCCTGGCACAAGGACGCTCCCGCCTTAACCCTCCGCTAACCTCGCCGGGATAGGATTGCTGCATGTGATTTTCTGGCAACGCCTGATGTCACGGTGTGCGTATCAGTTTCAGTGAGTTGCGTCATGGTTGTGTCTGTGTTCCGGCGTTTTGTCGTCGCCCCTCTGGTTCTGGCCGTGACGGCCATGGCTGTATTGACGGCATCTACCGATACAGCCGATGCCCGCAAGCGGCGCGGCGGCGGGTATTCTCCTCCCTACGCGTCCATCGTCGTCGATGTGAACACAGGCAAGGTCCTGCAGGGCACCAATCCTGATGCGCCCCGCTTTCCCGCCTCCGTCACCAAGGTGATGACGCTTTACATGCTGTTCGAGCAACTGGAGCGCGGCAAGTTCAAGCTGGATACCCCTCTCACCGTCTCTGCCTTCGCTGCCCGTCAGGCTCCGTCAAAGATCGGCTTTGATCCGGGCGAAACCATCGAGGTCGAGGATGCCATCAAGGCACTCGTGACCAAATCTGCCAATGATGTGGCAGTTGTCATTGCAGAAGCCATCGGCGGCGATCAGGATACGTTTGGCGAGATGATGACGCGCAAGGCGCGCTCGCTCGGCATGAGCCGCACGACCTTCCGCAATGCTTCCGGTCTGCCGAACCCCGAACAGGTGACTACGGCACGCGATCTGGCGACGCTTGGCCGCGCCATTCATGAGCGTTTCCCCAAATACTGGCGCTATTTCCAGACCCACAGCTTTCAGTATGCCGGGCGCACCTATCGCAACCACAACAAGCTTCTGGGCCGTGTGGAAGGCGTGGACGGCATCAAGACAGGCTACACCCGCGCCTCAGGCTTCAACCTGCTGACCTCGGCACGCGATGGCAACCGCCACGTCATGGCGGTTGTTCTGGGTGGCCGTTCTGGACGCATCCGTGACGCGCAGATGGCGTCGCTGGTCGAAAATCATATTGAAGGGGCAACCACAGGCGGCCGCACGGCTCCGATGATTGCCGATGCCCGTACGGAAGAACCGGTGCGTATCGCTGCGGCAGTTGTTCCCGCCAATCTGCCCAGATCTGAAGTGCGCGCCGAGGCTCCAGTGGCTCCGAAGACTGAGGTAAAACCGGTCGAAATTGCAAAACCAGTTGAATCGGCCAAACCTGTTGCGACAGAAACCCAGCGTGTGGCCGATATCCGTCGCGTGATATCGAACGCCCCGGCTCAGGCTCTGCCCACCAAGACAGTGGCCTCGACAGTTGTGGCTGCCACACCGCAGACTCCGCGCCAGTCCGTCGGCACGCCCGTGGCAGCCTTCGCACCTCAGCCCGCCGCCCAGCCAGGCCCGCAGCTCCGCTGGAACACTGGCGCGCAGCCAGCATCCAGGCCTGCACCCGGTCGCCAGGCGGCGGTCGCGCAGGCCGATCCCGTCACAACGGCTTCAACCGCGAAGTCCGCAACCGCTCACACCGGCTTCATTATCCAGCTTGGCGCCAGCGACGACGAGGGCAAGGCCCGCGCCATCCTCGACAGCGCCAAGGCGAAAAACCGCACCATTCTCGCCGATGCCAGCGCCTTTACCGAGAAGGTCCAGAAGGGCGATGCGACATTGTTCCGGGCCCGCTTTGGTGGATTTGACGACAACAAGGACGCGAACGCCGCCTGCGGCGCTCTGAAAAAATCCGGCTTCAACTGCTTCGTGCAGCGCATCTGAAGCTCTTTCTCACCAGAACTGTTGAGGAGAAACCCATGAAAACGCAGAGCTGGTTCCAGAAGGATGCTCCGTCAGCACATAGAGTAGCAGCCCGTCCGGCAGGCATGCCTGTGACACCGGTCGAAAGATCAGGCTTGGTGGCGAAGCTTCGTCCGCACGAATTGATCGCGATGCTGACGCACCATTACACACGCGTGCGCTCACGCTCCCTTCCACGGGTGAAGACGACCCTCGCGGTGTCCACGCCTCGCGGCAAGCAGGCTGTGATCATCAGCTTCGGGTAAAGTGGCCTTACAGCAGCCAGAATACCGCCGCCCGAAATGACATAGGACGGCACATTCGTTTTGCCGCCGGTCAGCAGCTTTTGCATCTCTCCACGACTTGACTTTCGGATGATATGAGGTAGCACGCCCACTCTGCTCATGGCACGCGCTGTGACAACACGCATTTACAGCTTTCCGCGACACATGGTTTTCCCATTTGTGGCCGGGCTGATCTCAGGAGACTTCCCATGGCGAAGGCCAACACCATCAAAATCCGGCTGAACTCGTCTGCCGATACGGGCCACTTCTACGTGACCAAGAAAAATGCCCGCACCAAGACCGAGAAACTGGTGATGAAAAAGTACGATCCCGTTGCCCGCAAGCACGTGGAATACAAGGAAGGCAAGATCAAGTAATTGATCTAACCGCCTGACCGAGTTGCAAAAGCGCTGGTTCGTCCGGCGCTTTTTTCGTTATTGCTGCAGCTGCGCTTCCGGGCATGCTGCGGCAATCGCCAGGAAATCGCTCGCCTTGAGGCTGGCGCCCCCCACCAGCGCGCCGTTGACATTGGCAACCGCCATCATCTCAACCGCATTCGAGGGCTTGACCGAGCCGCCGTAGAGAATGCGGACGGTTTCGCCTGCATCTCCGAAGCGTGCGATCAACGCATTGCGGATCGCGGCATGCACATCAGCCACTTCCTGCAGCGTCGGCGTCCGTCCCGTTCCGATGGCCCAGACCGGTTCATAGGCTATAATCAGACGCTCGACAGCGGCGTTGTCAGGCACCGATCCGCCAAGCTGACCGGACACGATATCAATCGTCATGCCGGAATCCCGTTGCGCTTCAGTCTCACCCACGCAAACGATGGCAGTCAGACCGGCGCGCAATGCCGCCTCCGCCTTCGCACGCACAACGGCGTCCCCCTCGCCGTGATCGGCCCGGCGTTCGGAATGACCGACAATGACGGCAGTTCCACCGGCATCCGCGATCATCTCCGCCGCGATATCACCAGTATGGGCTCCCGAGGCGCTGGCGTGGCAATCCTGTGCGCCCAGCGCCACGGCGTTGCCTTCCGCCATGCGCGCGAAACCCAGCAGCAAGGTGGCGGGCGGACATATCAGCAGATCGGCCTTTCCTGTCACATCCGCGGCCCCGTCCATCGTCGCTTTCAGTTCCGCCGCCGCCCCCTTGAGGCCGTTCATTTTCCAGTTTCCGGCAATGAGCGGGCGAATGGGGCGGGTCATGGTTTTCTTCCGTTGTTTTGCGGTTGAATCCCGCCTATCACGGCCCCGTAAAACCGACAACGCGCAGCGGCGGGATCGCTGCACCAGTTATAAAGTGGATTTGACATGCTGTCAGGCATTCGTGGCGCTGCCGAGACGTGGCTTGGGAAGGCCGTCCTTGCGGTCCTGATGGGCTTTCTCATCATCAGCTTCGCAATCTGGGGCATCGGCGATCTTTTTCGCAGCGGCGGGTCGACATCGCTGGCCAGCGTCGGCCGCACCGAGATCAATCCGGACAATTTCCGCCGTGTATACCAGCAGCGCATCCTCGATATACAGCAGCGCAGCCGAGGCTTCACCTCGGAACAGGCCCGCGCCATCGGTATTGACCGGCAGGTTCTGAACCAGTTGATCAGCGAGACAGCCCTGAACGAGAATGCCCGCAAACTGGGCCTCGCGATATCGTCCGAGGAAATCGCCCGCTCGCTCGCCAATAATGCCGCGTTCAAGGGCGCGGATGGCCGCTTCAACCGGCTGGCCTTCGATGGCTATCTGCGCAACGAGGGCCTGACGGAAGGCGTCTTCCTGCAGCAGCAGCGTCAGGCGACCCTGCGCCAGCAGATCGGCGAGGCCGTTTCGGGCGGCTTCTCCTCACCTGTCGCTGTGCTGGAGATGCTGCACCGCTACCGCGCCGAGGAGCGCACGCTGCAATACATTGTCATCCCCGGAGCCATCGCATCCGCTCTGCCCGCCCCCGCCGAGGATGTGCTGAAAGCCCTGCACGAGCAGCGCAAGGGCGCTTTCCGCGCACCAGAATACCGTGGCTTCACGGCCATGGTGCTAAGCCCCGCAGAATTCGCAGCCGACGTGCAGGTCAGCGAAGCCGAATTGCGGCAGGCCTATGATCGCGGCGTTGCCGCCAGCCGCTTCGGCGCGTTGGAGAAGCGCCAGATCCAGCAGATCGTCTTCCCGAATGCCGCTGATGCAACCGCTGCCGCCGAGCGCCTGAAAGGTGGTCTGGCCTGGGATGCCCTTCTGGAAGAGCGCAAGCTCAAACCAACAGATGTCGACCTCGGCTCGAAATCGCGTGCCGAACTGTCGGATCGCGCCTTGGCTGCAGCGGCATTCGCACTGGAAAAGGATGCGATCAGTGCCCCAGTGCAAGGCCCGTTCGGCACTGTGCTGCTGCGTGTCACAGCAATCGAGGCAGGCACTTCGCCACCATTCGAGCAGTTGCGTGATGCCCTGCGGACGGAAGTGGCGGCGGCCAAACTGACCGGAGATGGCGAATTGCGCCGCAAGCTGGATGGCATCCATGACCGGATCGAAGATCTGCGTTCCTCCGGCAAGACACTGCAGCAGGTCGCGGACGAAATGAAGCGCACGCTGACAAGCGTTGCCGCAACCGACGCACAGGGCCGCGACAAAGCGGGCGAGCCCATCGCGGGAATTCCCGACACAGCGGATGTCCTCAAAGCTGTCTTCCTGTCAGATCGCGGCGTGGACAACGAGGCGATCCGCACCCGCGAAAACGGCTATGTCTGGTTCGAAATCCAGAACATCGAGCGCGGGCGTGAACGCACCTTCGATGAGGTCCGCCCGCAGGTCGAAGAAGTCTGGCGCACGGATGAGGCGGCGCGGATGACCAGCCAGAGCGCCAACGATTTCCTCAAGCGAGCCGAAGGCGGTGAGAAGCTGGAAGATATCGCCACGGAGCTGGGCGTGAATGTCGAAACGGCGACCGGCGTCACCCGCAACGGCAACGATGTTATCGGTGCATCCGCCGCTGCCACGGCTTTTGCTCTATCAAGGGGCAAATACGCCGTCGCCGCCACCGGGCGCGGCGCAGACCGCATGATCCTCAGCGTTGAGTCAAGCGCCGTGCCGCCCTTCAATGTCGACGATGCCGCAACGAAGAGCCTGAAAACTCAGCTCGACACCACAATCGCCAACGAATGGCTGAACCAGTACGCCGCGAAAATCCAGGGCGAACTCGGCGTCTCGATCAACGACCGGGCGCTGGCGCTGGCCACGGGCGCACAGACCCAGCGGTGATGGCTGGACCATCCGACACAATGGGCGACTTCGCCGCCGCCTACATCAGGGGCGAGCCGCAGCTCATGGTTGAGCGTATGGTGGCGGATCTCGAAACGGCGGTCTCCGCCCATATGAAACTTGCCCGCCTTGGCGGACCGACATTTCTGCTGGAATCAGTGGAAGGTGGTGCGGTGCGCGGGCGCTACTCCATGATCGGACTCAAGCCGGATGTGATCTGGCGGGCGCATGACGGCAAGGCAGAGATCAATCGCCGCGCGCTGGTTGATCTGGACAGCTTCACGCCGGAATTATTGCCGCCGCTGCAAAGCCTGCGGTCGCTCAACGCCGAATCGCAGATCCCTTCTCAGGAAGGTCTTCCCCCCATGGCCGCCGGACTCTTCGGCTATCTCGGCTATGATATGGTGCGCGAGATGGAGCGCCTGCCTGCGCCCAAGCCCAACACGCTGGATACGCCCGATTCCATCTTCATCCGGCCCACTGTGATGGTGGTTTTCGATGCCGTCCGGGACGAAATGGTCATCGTCGTGCCCGTACGCCCGCGCAGTGGCGTGACAGCTGTGATGGCGCAGGAGGAGGCCCGCCAGCGCATCGACGCGGTGATCGATTGCCTGGAGCAGCCGCTGCATCACGTGTCAGCCGCCGCCGATGCGGATGCCGCCGTCACGGCCACTGGCATCTCCAACACCGGCGAGGCGCGCTATCACGCCATGGTGGAGCGGGCGAAAGAATATATCCGTGCGGGAGATATCTTTCAGGTCGTCCTCGCGCAGCGTTTTTCATCGGCCTTCACGCTCGGCGGCTTCTCGCTGTACCGGGCGCTGAGGCGCATCAATCCCTCGCCCTATCTCTGCTATCTCAGTTTCGGCCACTTCGAGATCGTATGTTCCAGCCCTGAAATTCTGGTCAAGCTGCGCGATGGCAAGGTGACAATCCGCCCTATCGCCGGAACCCGCCCTCGCGGCGCGGATGCCGCCGAGGATATCCGGCTCGGACAGGAACTGCTGGCGGACGAGAAGGAGCGCGCGGAACACCTGATGCTGCTCGATCTGGGCCGCAATGATGTGGGCCGTGTCGCCACCATCGGCAGCGTCACGGTCACCGACAGTTTCTTCCTCGAACGCTACAGCCACGTCATGCATATCGTCTCCAATGTCGAGGGCACGATCCGCCCCGGCCTCGACGCGCTGGATGCATTGGTCGCGGGCTTTCCGGCAGGCACGGTGTCCGGTGCACCCAAGGTCCGCGCCATGGAGATCATCGACGAACTTGAGATGGCGCGGCGCGGCATCTATGCCGGATGCATCGGCTATTTCGGTGCGGACGGCTCCATGGACACCTGCATCGTCCTGCGCACCGCCATCGTGAAGGACGGCGAAATGCACGTGATGGCAGGCGCAGGCGTCGTCTATGATTCCAGTCCGGCGTCAGAGAACATGGAATGCATCAACAAGTCGAAGGCGCTGTTTCGCGCAGCGGAAGAAGCCGTGCGGTTTGCCGCAAGGGCGAAGCGGGGGCAGTGACACGATCACGGTCCTTGATGCCACTTCCCATATTGTGTTGCATCCAGCTGAGTGCGGTTATTCCCTTCTCCCGCCTGCAGGAGAAGGTGCCCAAGCGAAGCGGCGGGCGGATGAGGGCTGACATCAATGCCCTCATCCGTCACTTCGTGACACCTTCTCCCGCAGGCGGGAGAAGGAAATTATCAAGCACCCACCTGTCCTCGTCGAGGCGCTCAACTCCATCGCAACCTTGACTTTCACCCTCATACCAAGCTTCTCGATGGCTCTTCGTCGGCTTGCAGGGCATCCTCCCATGAACATCGCGCATTGGCTCTCACGCCACGGCTTCAGCCACCCCGATGCGCCTGCGCTGGGTGTTGGCACCAAAACGACGGATACCTACGGCGATTTTGCCAGGTTCACGGCATGCCGCGCGCAGGCGCTGCTAACGACATACGGCCTCAAACCCGGCGACCGTGTCGCGATCATCGCAAAAAACTCCCGCCGTTATGTGAAATGCTTCTACGCTATATGGCACGCGGGGCTGTGCGCCGTGCCGGTCAATACCAAGCTGCACGGCGAGGAAATCCGCTTTATCCTTGAAAATTCCGGCGCAAAACTGGCCTTTGTCTCGGAGGATATGGCTGCGACTGTCGGTGCACATGCGCCGGAATGCCTGAAGGCGATGATTGTCATCGGCGGGCCGGAATATGCCAGGCTGATCCTGTCCGACCCGATGCGCGTCGCTGATGCCAAACCTGATGCCCCGGCGTGGCTCTTCTACACGTCAGGCACAACCGGCAGGCCCAAAGGCGCGACGCTCACCCACCGCAATCTCGCCGCGATGTCCTATGCCTATGCGCTTGAAGCAGACCCTATCAATCCGGGCGATCCCATCCTGCATGCCGCACCCATGAGCCACGGCTCGGGCCTCTACATCATGGCACATGTGATGCGACGCGGAATCAACGTGACGCCGGAAAGCGGGGGCTTCGAGCCCGCCGAGATTTTCGAAACCATTCGCCATTGGAAGAACCTGTCGATGTTCGGAGCTCCTACCATGATCAAGCGGCTGGTGAATGCACCGGGCGATTGCGACAATCGCAACATCCGCACCATCATCTGGGGCGGCGCGCCGATGTATGTGGCGGATACCATTGCGGCGCTGGATCGTTTCGGCCCCTGCTTCGCCCAGATTTACGGACAGGGCGAAAGCCCGATGACCATCACGACATTGCCTAAGGACGAGATCGGCGACCGCGATCACCCGCAATGGCTAAACCGCCTGGGTTCGGCGGGGCGCGCCTATTCCTGCATCGAAATGCGGATCGTGGACGAGCATGACCGCGAGTTGCCCGTTGGCGAAAGCGGCGAGATCATCTGCCGGGGTGATCCCGTCATGCCGGGGTACTGGGAAAACCCTGAAGCTAACGCCAGAACCATGAAGGACGGCTGGCTGCACACAGGCGATATCGGCGCGGTGGATGCGCAGGGCTACATGACGCTGAAAGACCGCTCCAAGGACGTGATCATCTCGGGTGGCTCCAACATCTATCCCCGCGAAGTGGAAGAGGTGCTGCTGACTCATCCGGATGTGCGCGAGGTCTCGGTGATCGGACGGCAGGATTCCGAATGGGGTGAGGTCGTGGTGGCTTATGTCGCGGGCAAGGCTGAGCCGAAAGAGCTTGATGCGCTGTGCCTGTCGAAGATCGCGCGGTTCAAGCGCCCGAAGGAATACGTCTTCATCGACGCCCTGCCCAAGAACAGCTACGGCAAGATCCTGAAAACGGAACTGCGTGCTGCGGATTCGGCGAGGGTACAGAATGACTAGTTCAGCAACACCGCCAGCCAACGACAACGTAGGTGCAGGCCGCAAATGTGCGATCTGCGGCCAACCCGCGCATGACCGTTACAAGCCGTTCTGCTCGAAGCGCTGCGCCGATGTTGATCTCAGCCGCTGGCTCAAGGGGAGCTATGCGCTTCCGGTCGCAGAGATCGAGGAGAACATGGAAGAGGACCGGTGAACCCTCACTCCGGCCAGTACTGATACAGCCAGCTCTCGGTCAGCACCCTGTCTCCCGCCTTCAGGAAACACCGCAATTCCACCGGATCACCGCCGCTCGCCGTCAGGTCGAACTGCGCCCGCCAGTGGCCCGGCACATCGTTCGGCACGGCTTCCGTGAAGACATAGGAAAACGCGCCGCGCGAGGCTGACAGCACGGCCTCCGGTTTCACGCCGAACGGGATGTTCTCGAGCGGACCGCCCTTGAATTCCACCATGAACTTGCGCACGCCCTGTGGCCGCGTCGTGCCGGGCTGGCCGCCATTGCCCAGCCGCGTGGCGACACAGCGCGCCAGCGGCGTTGGCGTCGGCTCATCCGCCTGCCAGTGCGTGCGGTAGGCAAAGCGGAAACTGTCACCCGCCTTCACCGGGCGCTCGGGCAC
>CAXTUM010000039.1:0-10653 GCA_964247205.1 uncultured Beijerinckiaceae bacterium | reverse complement strand
GCCACGGCCGCCATCGCGGTTTCGGCCGCGCGTGCGCCCCGGGCCAGCGGTAGGCGTGCATGCCCAATGCGCCGTGCTTCAGCCGGTTTTACCGCCAGTGCCTCGGCCACGCGGGCCAGCGCGTCGTGGAGGTCATCTCCAGCCCGCGCCAGCGGCAGAATAACTGCGTCGGAAGGAGCCATGCGGCTTGGCTTGCCGGGATAACCGAAGAACGACACGGGATCATCCGCACCCACGAGGATGAGCGTTTCCACGTCCTTCAGCGCATCCAGCGCCTGATCGACATAGTATGGCAGGCGGGGCAGCTCGATCCGCCCTGCCCCGCGCTCGATGCGCGGCAGCGAGGTCTTGCCCATGATGCGCGCTCCTGTCCGGGCGGCGATGGCGGCGGCGAGGTCCAGCGTGCCTTCCCGGACAGCGGCTCCGCCGAGCAGGAACATGGTCCCCCTTCCCTGTCTCGCAGCGTCAGCCGCCTGTCGGATCAGGTCTTCGCCGACCGTTCGCGCGGCGGCGGCGACGGGAACCGCAGCCACCGGCCCGCCCGGCCCCCATGCCGTATCGGCGGGCAGGATGAGGGTGGCGATCTGGCCGGGAGGAACCCTTGCGGCGGCAAGAGCCTCCGCCCCGTCAGCAGCGATGGCCGTGCTGTCGCGCCCCGTCTTCACCCAATGGGACATGGGCCGCGCCACGCCCTCCGTGTCAGAGGTCAGCGGCGCCTCGTAGGAGAGGTGCTGCGTTGTGTGCTCGCCGACAATGTTGACGATGGGGGAACCGGCCTTCCTGGCGTTGTGCAGGTTGGCCAGCCCATTGGCGAGGCCGGGACCCAGATGCAGGAGCGTGAGCCCCGGGCGGCCGGTCATGCGGGCCCAGCCGTCGGCAGCGCCCGTCGCCACGCCCTCGAACAGGCAGAGGACGCAATCCATGCCCTCAACCCGGTCGAGCGCAGCCACGAAGTGCATTTCGGACGTGCCCGGGTTCGAAAAGCAGGTGGTGGCCCCTCCCGCCACCAGCGTCCGCACCAGGCTTTCGGCACCGTTCATGTCCGGTTTTCTCCTGATTGTCCCGTCAAGGCGGCGATATGGGTCTCAAGCGCCCGGGGCTGCCGATGAGGACCGGCCGCCCGCAGCAATACGATCTCCATGAATCTGTGGCAGGCCGCAGCTGCGCTGTCCATGGGTCTGAGCATTGGCGTCTCAGCGTAGCAACTTCAGCTGGCGCGCCGCTGTCGGCTTGCCGGCCTGGAATCAAGACAGCTCAGATGCAAACAGCACGCACTCGCACGGTAACGCTGCATATGTACCCCTTCGATGGGTGGTTGACGGCCTAAAATGATTAAGATATTGCTAATTCATTGGATAGTCATGGTTTAACAGGCGAAAAAATTTCAACAGCCGTAGCCGTGGTTTCGCGATTTAAGCGCTGGGCGGGTTGTTTTATGTCAGGTCATTTAAGCGAACAGGACACTTTTCGATCTCACGCCGGACGCGTGATATTAACATGTTTCTGTATTTGCCTTTCCGCCATTGCTGCGATTATCCCGGCGGCAGCACAGCCATCCATCCCCGGCGAAACGACCAATGCGGCGCTCAAGCTTCAGGAGCGCGAACTGTTCAAGCGGATGCTTGTGCGCCCGAACGATCTGGACGCGACTTTCAAGTACTCGGAGGTGGCGATCCGCCTGGGAGATCTCGAGGCCGCGATCGGAGCGCTGGAGCGTATTCTGTTCTACAATCCTAACTTGCCGCGTGTTCGCGCCGAACTGGGCGTGCTGTATTTCCGGTTGGGGTCATACGAGCAGGCGCGCAGCTACTTTCAATCCGCCGTAGCCGCACCGGATACACCGTCGGAGGTGCGTTCTCGGGTCGATGGGTTCCTGAGGGAGATCGACAGGCGCGCGAGCGTAAACCAGTTCACATTCTTCGCGCAGACCGGATTGCGGCACCAGACCAACGCCAATGCTGGACCGGGGAGTTCCGTTGTCAAGGCGCTCGGGCAGGATGCCGTTCTGTCAAGCCAGTTCCGCAAGAAGGGTGACTGGAACTGGTTTGCGGTCTCGACCGCGCGTCATGTCTATGACTTCGAGAACCAGCGCGGCGATACCTGGGAAAGCAATTTAACTGGCTATTACTCACGGCAGTTCAAGCTCACCGCACTGAACCTCGGTCTGATCGAGGTGGATACAGGCCCCCGTCTGGCCCTCGGCGAGGGGAGCGGTGTTTCGATCCGGCCTTACGCGCTGGGCAATTTCATTTCGCTGGATGACCGCGGGTACGGGCGCACTGCTGGCGGCGGTGCGTCGCTGGCTTTCCAGGCTGCATCCGTACTCCTGTCGCCTGGTGTAGAATACCGGGCGCGTTCGTTCATCAACTCGCAGAACTATCCCAATGCCCGCGACCAACGGGGCAACCAGCTGATCGGCTACATCAATGCCAGCGGTCCGGTCAGCTTCGTCAGCGGGCTGCGGTGGCAGGCCAAGGCGGGCGCCACGCTCAATTCCGCGCGGGAAAAATACTACTCTTACAATCAGGCGACGTTTGATTTCTCGCTGCCCTACGAGTTTGAGGGCCCGGCTTTCGGGCGGCCGAGAAAGTGGACGGTCTCGCCCTATGGTGGCTTCACGACCGCGCGGTACAAGGAGCCTAACCCTCTCGTCGATCCCAATATCAAGCGGTTTGACCGCGAATGGCGTGTCGGCGCCATGATCGATGCGCAGATTTTCGAGAACGGCGGGTTCTCGGCGCAGGTCCAGTACAGCAAGACGCTGTCAAATGTTCGGAATTACCGCCTCAGCAATTTCACTGTGGCCTTCGGCCCGACCGTCCGTTTCTGACCGCCCACCAAAGGATCTCGCTGATGAGCATCTTCAAAACGCACCGGGTGACATTGATGGAAGCTGTCGCTGGCCTCATGGCAGCGGCGCCGATCATTCTTGCCGCCAGTTATGCCGAAGCCCAAAGCGTCGGTACTGCTGCGGCATCGAACACACGGTCCGACGGAACGCCGCCGGGTGGCCAGACAAGGCAGCTTCAGATTGGAACACAGGTCGTTCGGCGCGAGAAGGTGACGACCTCGGCGACAGGCAGCGTGCAGGTGCTCTTCATCGACAAGACGACCCTGAACGTCGGCCCCAACAGCGCCATCGTCATCGACGAATTCGTCTTCAACCCTGCCACGGACACCGGCACCATGGCCGTAACCCTGGGCCGTGGAGTGCTGCGGGTCGTGGGCGGGCAGGCGACCCATACAGGAGGCGGCACCGTGCGCACGCCTGCTGCAACCATCGGCATCCGCGGCGGCGTGGCCACCGTCAGCCATGACGCGCAGAAGGGCACCCGGGTCGTCAACCACTTCGGCACCATCACTGTGACCTCACCGGTCAGCGGCGTGCAGGTCATCCGCCGCCCCGGCTTCGCTGTCACTGTCGCGCCGCCCTCAACTGCAGGGTCCGGGGCAGGCGGGACATCCTCGTCGCCGACGCGCGTGACACAGGCTGAGGTGGACGGCGCCAACGCCGTGCTGACCTCCAAGGGCGGGCAGACCGGAGGAGCAACCGTCACGCCCAGTGATCAGGGCGTCGCCCGGGCTGGCGTCGGTACGGTGAACGCGGCGATCACGCCCGCAGTGCGCAGCGTTCAGGCGCAGACAACTTCCGAGAGCGGAACCCGGACCGTTACGGCGGCGACCACGCAGTCGGCTGCATCCACAGTGACGCAGAGCGCTGCCACGCAGCGCACGGACAGCGCTGTGACGCCGCCTGTGTTGCCTGTAGCGCCTGTAGTCGTTGCTCCTACCCCTCCGCCGCCTGTTGTGCTGCCAGCGCCGACGGCTTATGCCATGATCACAACACGAAGTCCGGCTGGCAATGATCCGGGTGTCATCGCCAACGCGCCATATCTCCTGGGTACATTCGCAGCTTCGGGCACCTACAATGTCTCGCCAGTGCTGGGATACCGTGTGGGCGGCGCCAATGCGGATGGCACACCCAATACGACGTCACGTGTTTTCCAGTCGAGCCTTAACATCACCGGGGCAGGCGCTGCGCAGAACGCGACACTGTCGGTGATGACTGCCGTCGTCAACAACGACAATGTCTTCGGATTTGTCCAGGCAGGCGGCTTCAATGCAGTATCCCAGAGCAATGCGCCCGGAGGCGTAGGCGTTGCGCGGGCGGTTGGGGCAGTGGGATCATCGGCGGCCATGCAGACTGACACGAGCGGATTGCCGATCAACGCCTTCATTGTGGATTCGACGAATATCTTCACAAACAACACCAGCAATATACATACGCGGACGGCTTCGCCGGCGTTCACGAATGCGGGACCAAATGGCGCAAACTATGTGTTCTCGGAAACGCAGACACGCACAGCTACCCCGGCCGGGCTTGGCGCCGTCAGGCCTGACGAGGATTTAACCGGCTATGTGGCGGCGGTTGGCCGCACGCGCAATTTCACCGGCGGAAATTTCAACACATCATCATCAAGCAGCAATCCTTACGTCCTCACGAACGCAACCGGCTCTCCGGGCGACATTGTGATCAGGCTGCGGTCGAACAGCTCGCAGGCCGGCGCGCAATTCAACCTGGTGAATGCAACAATAGGATCAGGCGCCACCATTGGCACAGCCCAGCTGAATTTCGGCAACATTGGCAGTGCGGCCAACATCAATACCGCGCGGGGAACCTATGTCGACGACCAGAATTTTGCGTTGCGCGCGCAGTTCACTGGAACGAATTCGGGCGATCAGACCGAAACATCGTCGGTTAACGGAACCGTTTTGAACACCGCCACGCCTGGCGCCACGTCGCGTTCCGCCGCCATCATGGTGACGGGCAACTCGGTGAACCTGCCGTCATTCTTCCCCGGCGTGACATTCTGCCAGTGTGACTATACGCGCTGGGGCGTCTGGTCGATGGACACATTCCGGACAGACACATCAGGACAGAACGCCTGGTCAGATCGTCCGGGCATCGGCACCTGGGTGGCTGGCCGCGCGGCGGCAGTGGCCGATATTCCAACAACAGGCACGGCCACCTACACCGGCCATGTCGTGGCCTCGATCACCGCTCCAGGCGCGGGCAACTCCTATCTGGCCGCAGGAAACTTCTCCAACAGCGTGAATTTCGCCACCCGTGTCGGCACCGTCGCGGTTGGGAATCTCGATGGCACGACCTATGGCGGAAGTGTGACGCTCAACACCACCGATCCACGCCGCTTCGCCACGCAGACACCGCTTGGAGCCGTGGGCGGAACACCTGGCCGCACCATGACCGTCAATGGTTCGTTCTTTCAGGGCACAGCAAGTCCTATCGGCGAGATGGGCGGCCAGGTGCAGGTCAACGGCACAAACTATCTGGGCGCAGGGACATTTGCAGCCAAGCGCTAGGCATTGCCTGCGCCACTATGGGGAATCCGGAATTATGTTTCGAATCCTATCAATAACCGTCAGGGATTGCTGACGCATGACACATCCCCCCGGCTGGTGATCCAGCCAGCCTT
Source organism: uncultured Beijerinckiaceae bacterium (assembly GCA_964247205.1). Lineage (GTDB taxonomy): Bacteria > Pseudomonadota > Alphaproteobacteria > Rhizobiales > Beijerinckiaceae > JADCCX01. The sequence continues at coordinate 5,158 of CAXTUM010000039.1, read as the reverse complement.
CTGCGTCGGTTTGGCGGGAGCCAAAGGCGCTTAGCCACGACCGGAGCAGGGCCATTCTGAAATCGATCCTCCGGTTTTTCCCGCTCACCTACATCCGCTCGGTCAGCATCCCGATAGTCGCCGTGTGTCTACTGATGATGACACAGGCGCATTTCCTGCGTGATATGCAGAATCTCGTCTTTGATCGGTATCAGCGTATCAGTCCGCGGCCCTATGATCCTCAGGCGCCTGTCCGCATTCTGGATATAGATGATGAAAGTCTGGAGCGTTTTGGCCAATGGCCATGGCCGCGCACGCTGCTATCGGACATCGTCGACAGGCTGAAAGAGGCGGGGGCCGTCGCCATCGCATTTGACATGGGTTTTGCAGAGGCTGACCGGAACAGCCCGGAGCAAATCGTAGCAGGCCTGCCGCCGGGCGCGGTTCGCGACGGAATAGCCCAGCTGCTCAAGGCTGACGACACAAACGATATGGTTTTCGCTCGCCACATTTCGGGATCTGGCGTTGTGCTCGGCGCTATACTTATCGAAAGACCAAACAACGTTCAGTTTCCTGTGAAATTCGGTCTGAGCGAGACAGGAGACCCGGCGCTTCCCTTCCTTTATCCTTATCCGGGTGCAATCGTCCCGCTGGCGCAGCTGGTTGAAGCTGCGAGCGGCCTCGGCGCTTTGAACTGGGTGCCGGACAGGGACCAGATCATTCGCACTGTCCCCCTCTTCTTCTCGGTGAACGGCAAGGCCGTTCCATCCCTTGTCGCCGAAGCGCTTCGGGTCGCCCAGGACGCACCGGGCTATATTCTCCGGTCGTCAAACGCCAGTGGACAGACAAGCTTTGGCACCGCAAGCGGTGTCAACGCGGTAAGGATAGGACAAGCACAGCTTCAAACAGGCGGCGCGACCGACCTTCGTCCGCGTTTCTCTCACTCCGACCAGCGACGGTTCATTCCAGCCTGGCGTCTCCTGGCAAATGAGGTTCCCCGAACCGAAATCGAGGGACGGATCGTGTTCATCGGAACCAGCGCTGCAGGGCTGCGCGACCAGCGTGCAACCCCGATCGACGCATCGGTCCCGGGAGTTGAGATCCATGCCCAGCTCACGGAAAATATCCTGGACGGCAGGGTGCTGATCCGACCGGACTGGGCATCGGGACTGGAACTTTTTGTGAGTATCGCGATTGGGCTCGTTCTGGCTGCGTTGATCCCGATCATATCGCCACTCTGGGGCGCTATAGGAGGCGGTCTCGTCGCTGGTTTCCTGCTGCTTGGAAGCTTCCTGCTGTACGAAAAGTATGGATTGCTGACGGATGCAGTTATCCCCAACCTCGCCGGCGGAGTTGTCTATCTCAATGCCATCTCCCATCTGTGGCGGAATGAACGGGCGCAGCGGCGCTATGTTCGCACCGCTTTCGGAAAATACGTCTCGCCGGCTGTTGTAGAGCAATTGGTCAACAACCCCGAAAAACTCGCTATCGGTGGCGAGACACGGATTCTTACCGTGATGTTCGTGGACCTGAGAAGTTTCACGACGATATCGGAGGGCATGGACGCCCCAGCCATTACCCGGTTTATGAATGAATATCTCACTCCACTCACCGATATCATCATTGAAGAGAACGGTACGGTCGACAAATATATGGGCGACGCAATCATGGCGTTCTGGAATGCGCCGCTGGACGATCCCGAACACGCCAGGAATGCGGTGAGGGCTGCGTTGCGCATGCGTCAGGCTCTCGCGGATCTCAACATCAGCTGGAGCATCGCGGACAAGGCTGCTGGCCGGCGGCCAAAGCTTGTGCGGTTTGGGATTGGCCTCAATACGGGCGCCTGCAGTGTGGGCAACATGGGATCACTGCGTCGCTTCGACTATTCCGCGATGGGCGACAGCGTGAATCTTGCTTCGCGGCTTGAGGGGGCAAGCAAGCAATACGGGGTCGATATTCTGGTCAACGAAAGCACATACAATGGAGCGCCGGGCTTTCCGTGGATCGAGGTCGACCGACTGCGCGTCAAAGGCAAGACGCAGCCCAGCACAGTCTTTTCGCTTCTGAATTCCCAAGAACTGTCATCGGATGCCGACGTCAGAGAGTGGCTGGAAAGGCACGAGGCATTCCTGGTCGCTTATCGTAACATGAACTTCATTCAAGCTGCTGAGCTCGTCGGAAATCTGGCAGCCGATGCCCCTCCAGGCCTGAAACTGCTTTACACCAGCCTTGCCGGACATCTCGCTCGCCTGACTTCGTCTCCAACGCCTCCGGACTGGGACGGCGCCAGAAGCCTCGACGAGAAGTAGGCTTGGGAATGTCGATACCCTGCAATAAATCTGGCTGTCTGCGGAACCAGTCTTTCCGATATAGGAAAATATGCGGGACTGCTATGCAGTCATGACTCAGATCCGTTGCTGCGACATTGCCCAGATGACCGCATCGACGTCGGTGACAACGGCGACATTCTGCAGCGCATAGTTTACCGAGGCGATATGCCATTCGGCGTTCATGGTGGAGCATCCGTTCTCGGGAACAACCATGAAATAACCCTTGTCTGCACCGCTCCGGGCCGTGTGTTCGATCGACATATTGGTCCATGCTCCAGTGACGATCACGACATCGCGGCCAGTTGCACTGAGCACTGTTTCCAGCCGCGAGCCCTCCCAGGCGCTCATCCGGCACTTCTCCACGACATGATCGCCTGCTAGCGCTTCCAGTCCGGGCACGGGCGCCACGCCCCAGGTTCCGCGAACAAGGGCCTTGGCTTCCACCAGCCCCTCGAAGAGCGGCGCATTCAGCGTGACGCCAGGTGCGCCCGGCTCCACGACGAACCAGACATGGATAACGGGAATGCCCTTCGCGCGTGCGGCTGCGGCGAGGCGTGCGATATTGGCGATGCAGTTCTGCTCGCGGCAATGCGCAGGCGAACCTGACGAGGCGAAAGCGCCGCCATCCATCACGACGTCATTCTGCATGTCCTGGATGATGAGAGCGCAGCGTGACGGATCAAGCGCATAGCCCGGTTCCTTCTTCTTGACGGGAGAGGGCGCTATTGCGGAAGCAGCCATGCTGCCCGAAGCACTCGCAGGAGCCGCCTGTCGTGCAGTCCGTACGCCCACGCCCGCTTTCATATAGGGTTCGATCCTGGGGCCGATCTTCGTCTCGACGGCGTAGACCGAATGCGTGGCCGTGAGATAAAGCGTCCGCCAGTCGGCACCGCCGGTGAGTGAATTCCCCCAGGTGAGATTGCCCACAAGCTCCGGCACGCGGACCTTGCCGACCAGCTCGCCATGCGGCGCATAGACCCAGACGCCTCCGGGAGCGCAAACCCAGACATTGCCGCGCTCGTCGCATTTCATGCCGTCGGGCACTCCGGCTTCCGTCGCGGAATAGATACCCGAGGCGAATATCCGGCTGGTGCCCAGCATGCCGTTCGGCAGCATCTGGAAAACACGGATGAGATGCTGCACAGTGTCATTGACATAGAGTTTGGATTCATCCGGGCAGAAGCACAGGCCGTTGGGCTGCTCGAACATGTAACGGTCGACCAGCAATTGCGGATCTCCGCCTCCAGGCGGGATGCGGTAGACACCCTGAAATCCTTGCTGGCGCGGACGTTCCACGCCGTAGACCGGCATCCGTCCATACCACGGATCGGAGAAATAGATTGCGCCGTCGGATTTCACGACAACGTCGTTGGGAGAATTCAGCTCCCGTCCCTCGAAATGCGAGGCCAGCGTTTCGCGCCGTCCGTCCGGCCATTCCCGCACCACTGTGGATGTCGAATGCTCGCAGACGATGCGGTTAAGCTCTCCGTCATAGGTCATGCCGTTGCATTTGTTGGCGGGCTGCATGGCGGTATGGATGCCAGACCGGTCATAGCGGCGGCGGATGTCACCCGGCATGTCGGAGAACACGAGATAGTTTTCAACCGGGTGCCACAGCGGCCCTTCCGTGAACTGGAAGCCGGAAACAATCTGGCGCATGGGCGCCCAGAGATCCATCAGTTCGCCGAAGGCCGGTGATACCGCCAGATGGGTTGTCATGACAGCTTGCTCCTGCTTGCTCTTCCGCTTCACTCACATCGGGAACCAGTTCCTCTTCGGCACGGATTGTACGATCGGGCCCGGCACAGCGTAGTCGAGACGCCCGGTCACCTGACCGCCCTCGATCTTCGCAGGCTTGTCATGCACCGGCAGCAGGAAACGTGAGCCCGAAAGCAGCTTCTTGATCGCTGCTTTCTCCTCGCGCTTGCTCACGCCGTGGTTGCCCGTGGTGCGCGGCTCGTTATCGTGGAGTTCGTGAAACGGGTTGATGATCTGGTCGTGAAAATCATAGATCACGTCACCGCAGAGCGTGGCGCGGCCTTCGGCAGTCTCGACATGGACGTTCATCGACCCCTCGGTATGGGCGCCGGCTGCCTCCAGATAGCAACCCGGAAAGAGTTCCACCGGCCCGCTCAGTTCCAGGTCTTCCAGGCGTAACGCATGTTTTGTGTGCAATCGGTCGATGAGGTGCTTGATATCCGGGGCGGGATATTGCGGGTGCATCAGCCCCGAGACGGAATATTCCAGTTCACGCCGGTTGATCAGCACCGTCGTGTTCATCGAGAACAGCTCATCCTTGCCCGCATGGTCGATATGGAGATGAGTGTGAGCGACATAACGCACATCGCTCATGCGGACGCCGTATTTGGCGAGCTGGTTCTCGATCATGTTCTCATGGAATTGCAGGCCACGCATGCCGAGGCTTTCCATGATCTGGTTGTGGCGATAGCCGGTATCGACCACCACGGGCCATGGTCCGCCAAGGATCAGGAACCCGTAGGTTGGAACCCGTTTCGTCTGGCCGCAGCCGCGCCCCAGGACAAGAAAGCTCGATTCGAGCTCAATATCACCATAGTCCAGAACCTTGATTTCCAATGGCATGGTTATCCTCCCGGGAGTTCAATTCAAACGATAGACACGCCGCGCCGTGCCACTGGTGATGGCTATCTGCTCGGCGGGTGAAAGATGGGCGATGGCTGCGCGATGTGCGCCAATGAGATCGGCATAGCTGGTCCAGAGTTTTTCGATCGGAAAGTTGGACCCGAAGAGACAACGGTTTGCACCAAAGAGCGCTACCGTCTCCTTGACGATGAACGCGACATGGGCCGCGTTATTGCGGCGCAGAAAGG
>CAXTUM010000038.1:3346-10660 GCA_964247205.1 uncultured Beijerinckiaceae bacterium | reverse complement strand
GAGGCCACCCTATCCTTCTCCCCTTGCCGGAGAAGGATAGAAAGGCGGGCCATGTCGTCCCAGTTTCTCCAGTTCATGATGTCGGGCCTGACCGTGGGAGCGGTCTATGCCCTCGTCGCGCTGGGCTTCACCATTATCTACAACGCATCCGATGTCGTGAATTTCGCGCAGGGCGAGTTCGTGATGATCGGGGGCATGACGACTGTCTTCGGCGTGGCGGCAGGCTTGCCATTGCCGGCGGCTGCCGCGCTCGCCATGATCGCAGCCATCATCGTGGGGCTGTTGCTGCATCGTCTGGCGATCGAGCCTGCCCATGGCGCTTCGCCTGTGGTGCTGATCATCATCACAATAGGCGGAGCTTTCGTGATCCGCGGTGTGGCGCAGATCGTCTTCGACAAGCAGTTCCACAAATTGTCCGGCTTCTCCGGCGAAGCCCCCATCAACATTTTCGGGGCGTCCATCGTGCCGCAGACATTCTGGGTTATCGGCGGTGCAGGCGTTATCGTGCTGCTCGTGACGCTGTTCTTCGAGCGCACCATGATGGGCAAGGCCGTACTCGCCACATCAGCCAACCGGCTGGCGGCGAAACTCGTCGGCATCAATACCTCTGCCGTGATGGCGCTGTCTTTTGGCCTTTCGGCAGCCATCGGCGCGATTGCCGGACTGCTTGTCACGCCGATCACGCTGACAAGCTATGATGTCGGAACCATGCTGGCGCTGAAGGGTTTCGCGGCGGTTGTGCTTGGCGGTCTGGGAAGCCCTGTCGGAGCCGTGGCAGGCGGATTGATCCTCGGCCTCTGCGAAGCTTTTTCGGCGGGATATCTTTCTTCTACATACAAGGATGCCGTGGCTTTTCTGGTGATGATCGGTGTCTTGCTGGTCATGCCCTCAGGGCTCTTCGGTTCGGCGTCGGCGGAGCGCGTTTGATGGACCGGTTGATGGAGGACCGCCGGGCGACACTGGGTCTGCTGACCGCCCTGATCATCCTGATCGGCCTCGTATTACCCTCGGGCTATTACTTCCGCGTCGGCGCACTGGTCTGCATCTCGGCGCTTGCCGTGGTGGGGCTGAACCTGCTGCTGGGCTATGCGGGACAGGTCAGTCTGGGCCATGCGGGTTTTGTGGGGATCGGTGCGTATGCTGTCGCCGTGCTGCCCACGCATTACAATGTGCCGATTCCTGCCGCATTGGTCGCAGGAGCAGTCTTCTCCTGCGTGCTGGCTTTGGCGATCGGTCGCCCGATCCTGCGGCTCAAAGGGCACTTCCTCGCCGTCGCTACACTTGGTTTCGGCGTCCTCATCGCCATGGTCATCACCAACGAGGTGCGCTGGACCGGCGGTCCCGATGGCATGACGGTCAAGCGGCTGGAGATCTGGGGTGAACGTGTCCGCTCGCCTCAGGCCTGGTACTGGATAGCGGGCTTCACACTGGTGCTGGGAATCGCCGTTGCGCAGAATCTGCTGAACAGCCCGACAGGCCGGGCGCTGCGGGCCCTGCATGACAGCGAAGTGGCGGCGCGCGTCGCCGGTGTCGACATTGCCCGCATGAAGGTGACCGTCTTCGCCATTTCAGCGGTCTATGCCTCGGTTGCGGGGTCTTATCTGGCGTTGCTGAACGGCCACATCACACCGGATGCTGCGGGCTTTCTGCATTCCGTTGAGCTCGTGACCATGGTCGTGCTCGGCGGCATGGGTTCGCTGATCGGCTCGGTGGTCGGGGCGGCGGTTCTGGTGATCCTGCCGCAGGCGCTCACCGTGTTCCATGAATACGAGCATCTCATGCTGGGCTGCTTCATCATCCTCATCATGATTTTCCTGCGTGACGGGATCGTGCCGACGCTCAGCCGCCGTCTGACCGGGCGGGCGTGATGGCGGTGCTTGCGGTCACAGGTCTAGGAATTTCCTTCGGCGGTGTCCGCGCTGTCGATGATGTGTCCTTCAGCGTCGAACCGGGTGAAATCTTTTCCGTCATAGGCCCGAATGGTGCGGGGAAGACCAACTGTTCAACCTTGTATCCGGCATCTATGGCGCAGACCGTGGAAGTGTCAGCCTCAATGGACAGAGCGTCACCGGCTTGCCGCCGGAGAAGCTCGCGGCCAGAGGGCTTTCGCGGACCTTCCAGAACCTGCAGATTTTCTTCCGCATGACGGCCATCGAGAATGTCATGCTCGGCCGCCATGTGCATGAAGACAAGAGTGTTTTCCGGCATCTGCTGGGCCTGCCGTCGACCGCGAGGCAGAACCGCGAAACCCGCGACCGCGCCATGGAGATGCTGAAGCGGCACAAGCTGGATCACATCGCGGGCAAGCCTGCGGGCTCGTTGTCCTACGGCCAGCTCAAGCGGCTCGAAATCGCCCGCGCGCTGGCCTCGGAGCCCAGGGTGCTGCTGCTGGATGAACCTGCTGCAGGCTGCAACCCGACAGAGACAGCGGAGATCGACCATCTGATTGTCGAAGTTGCGCAATCCGGCATCGGCGTTGTTCTGGTCGAGCATGACATGAAGCTCGTGATGGCGATCTCCAGCCGGGTGCATGTGATGGCGCAGGGGCGCACGCTGATGGAAGGCAAGCCGCTGGAGGTTGCAAGCGACCCGCGTGTGATAGAGGCCTACCTTGGCGCAGGACTTCAAGCTGCGGTGCAGACACATGTTTGAAGCAAAGGGATTGTCCAGCGCCTATGGCCGCATCACGGTTCTGCATGATGTCAGCCTGACCATCGGCAAAGGCGAGATCGTGACGCTGATCGGCGCGAATGGCGCGGGGAAGACAACATTGCTCAGGGCGCTTTCCGGCGTCCAGCCCCTGACTGCCGGTGCGCTCACGTTCGAGAATGGCGACATCTCGCGGCTCTCGGCCCATGCACGGGTAGCTGCGGGAATCATCCAGGTGCCGGAAGGGCGGCAAGTGTTCAAGTCCTTGAGTGTCGCGGACAATCTCCTGCTCGGTTCCTTCCGCCGGAAGGGAAATCCGGCGCGGGATATCGACCGGATCTACAGCCTATTCCCCATTCTGCACGAGAAGCGCCTGCTTTCCGCCGGCGGCCTCTCGGGCGGGCAGCAGCAGATGCTGGCCGTTGGCCGCGCCATGATGGGCAATCCGAAATTGCTGTTGCTTGATGAGCCCAGCATGGGTCTGGCGCCTCTCATCGTGGCGCAGATATTCGACGTCATCCGCACGCTCAGGCAGGAGGGGATCACGATCCTCCTGGTCGAACAGAATGCAGCCGCAGCGCTGGCCATTGCCGACCGCGCCTATGTGATGGAAACCGGCCGGATGACCATGAGCGGGACAGGCCGTGAACTGGCAGGACATGAGGAGGTGCGGCGCGCATATCTCGGAATTTGAGCGGGCAAGGCTGCAAAAACCTGCTTTTGCGCAATGAACTCGTCAACCATAGCGCATAATGATTGCGGCCATGAGCCTCCTTTAAACCCTTCATTAGCCATATTCAGCCAATGCTGCCGCAGCGTCAGGCGATCTGCGTTCCGTGATCACCGCGCAGCCATGAGTGAGTTGAGTTTATGTCCAGAAACGGCGAGCGTTTGGCTTCCCTTCTCGCGGTCGGCGGCGCGTCCATCAATACGCAGACCCTTGTGGTCCATTCCTCCACAATTCGCGATCTGATCAACGGCGCAATCGTGCTGGAACGCGCCTCGGATGATACAGTCATCCTTGTCGCATCCGATGGCACAAGGCAGACGCTCACACCTGAAAAAACCGCTGATCTGGCGGTGGCATTGCTGCGCGCCTCCACGGAGAGGAGCGGCGACCATGCGCTGCTCGTACAACTCCATTCCATCGCGGCCGCCCGCAACTTTCTCCCCGAGGTGAAGGAAAAGGAAACGGGACTCAGCCCATCCGTTCTGATCGCCGAGGTGCGCGATGCGAATGGTGATCCTGCTCCGCCGCAGCGGCTTGACCCGCTGAACGAGCCGCAGGGCAATCCCGGCGCCGATACGCCCCAGCCGGAGTTTCGTTCGATCCAGGGATTGCAGAACCCGGATAACGCCCAGTTTCGCACGGGATACAACACGGGATTCATCGGGCCAGGCCGCGGACATCTCGATGGACTTCCTGATGAGGATCTGAAGTTTCGCAACAGCTTCCGGCGTGGCCTCACCATTCTTGACATCAGCGATCAAGGTACGCCTCTGGCTGGTGATATCGGCGACAAACCGGCAACAGACGGTGCTGATCAGGGTGCTTTTGCTTCATTTCAATCCGGCGCGCTTTATGAAACCGGCTTTGTGGGGCCCGGAATCAATCATCTGGCCCCTCTGCTGAATGAGGATTACCGCTTCGGCGAAATCGCTCCGCGAGAGCTCGGCGGCGGGCGCGCCGACGAGGCGGTGCGACGCGAGGATGCTCCGAAGATCCCGGTGCCTGTGCAGGTTCTGGCTATCAATGTTCTGGAAGATCAGCCGATTGGCGGAACGATCTTTCCCGACGGGATTCCCTCTGGCGGGACAATCCGCGATCTGGTCATCAGGAACCAGCCGCCTATCGGAGTGGTGACCATTGATAACGATGGCAATTTCACGATTGCCGCTCCTCAGCATTTTTCGGGTCCGCTGGTCTTCACCTACAGCTATCTTGACGGGACAGGCACGGAGCGGTCCACAACAGTGGCCGTCGTCGTCACGCCGGTCGTAGATGCCCCCTCCATGAGTATCGGCATTGGTTCATTCACGACCGATGAAGACAGCGCACTTGGTCTTTCCGGCCTCTCTGCAGGGCTCGTAGACCGCGATGGTTCCGAAGCGCTGACACGCATAGCCATTGAAGGCGTGCCCCCCGGTGCGCGTTTTGTCGATGGCTCCGGCAATCCGCTGGGAGCGGATACAGGTTCCGGAGTCTGGACCTTCAGGCCAGGCGAGATCGAGCAGGCCCATCTTGTTCCGGATGTGCATGTTTCGGGTGTATTCAGCCTGACTCTCAGTGTCACATCCACCGAGACCGCCAACGGCCAGTCAGCGACAGTTTCGGCTCCCTTTACTGTATCATTCGTTCCTGTCGCCGATGCCCCTGCGCTATCGGCCGGATCGGGCGCATTTCTTGGCACCGAGGATCAGCCCATCGCCCTGACAGGTTTTGCGGCTGACCTTCTGGACCGGGATGGTTCGGAGACAATGGTTTCCGTCACCATCACGCAGGTTCCTCCAGGCGCTTCCTTTGTGGATGGATCAGGGAACCCGGTTGGTGCCAGTACTGGAGGCGGCATCTGGTCCTTCACGCCGGCCGAGTTGGCGGTCCTGCATTTCATCGCGCCCCAGCATGTTGCCGGTGTATTCGATATGCAGCTCATTGCGACATCGCGGGAAGCCGCCAACGGCGACATCGCAACAAGCATCTTGCCATTCCGCGTGACCGCAACTCCGGCTGCCGATGCGCCTGACGTGCGGGTTGGCACGGGAGCTTTCTCGGGCGAGGAGGATACGCGCATTGCCTTGCCCGGCCTTTCGGCGGCGCTTGTGGACCGTGATGGCTCGGAAGCCATGTCCTCCGTGAGGATCACGGGTGTTCCGTCCGGCAGTGTCTTCACCGACGCTGGAGGATCTCCTGTTGGTGTGGACAATGGAGATGGCAGCTGGGCCTTTACATCAGCCCAACTGACTGGCCTCCAGTTCCAGCCGCCGACGCATCTGCATGGTGTCTTCAACCTGACACTTGAAGCGGTCTCGCGTGAATCCGCCACTGGGGGAACAGCCAGCACCAGCGTATCCTTCACGATCACCGTGGATGCTCAGGCTGATGCGCCTGCTGTTTCGGCGCTGTCGGCAAGCCTTGGCGAAGATGGACTGACGACAATTGGCACCGGTATCACCTACGCGCTGACAGATCAGGATGGATCTGAATCGGTCACGGCTGTCCGCATTGCCGGATTTCCCCCCGGTACATTGGTAGACATGCCACCGGTTGGCGGAGCGATCGTTACCGCTGTTCCTGGCGGCTACGTGATCACAGGACCCGCTGCCGACATCCGCAGCACCCTGAATGGGCTGGCCGTTCAGGCGCCAACCAACAGCGACGCAGAGATCACGTTGTCGGTCACGGTCACAGTGACCGATGCCGATGGCTCAACCGCTACAACGAGTGCGCCCTTGGCCTTGACTGTCTCGGCCATCGCCGACGCACCCACAGTGTCCGGTCTGGCCAGCGGCAACGAAGACACGGTGATCAGCGTCCCGATCACGGTGGCTCTTACCGATACGGACGGTTCGGAGACGCTGGCATCCGTTGTGGTGTCGCAGGTCCTGACGGGTGCCGTCTTCGGCTGGAACACGGGCCTTCCCGGCTCTGTCGTGGACAATGGCGACAGCAGCTTCACCTTCACGGGAACGACCACACAGATTCAGGCTCTGCTGCTCTCCGTGACGATACGCCCGCCATTGAACTCCGACGTCGATTTCAACCTGCGCGTTACCGCGACCAGCACGGAAAGCAATCCATCCGGCGGGCAGGTCACGACGCTCAATGCCGTAACGGTCTTCACCCTCCCCGTCACGGTCAACGCCGTCGCCGATCAGCCGACCATCAACGTCACGACCTCGCGGGGTGACGAGGACGCCGCCATCACCTTCGGTTCGGCCATCACCTACAGTCTGGCCGATACTGACGGCTCCGAGGCGGTCAGCCAGGTGACGCTCACCGGCTTCCCCGGCGGATCGACCGTGAGCTACACATTGTCCGGCGCGGCGACGGTCAATCTGGCCGCAGGCATCTACACCATCGCGGGCACGGCAGCCGATATCCGCGCCACCCTCGACAGCTTCGCGGTGCAGGCGCCCGCCAACTCCGACGCCAATCTCGCGCTGACCGTGACGGTGACCAGCACCGACACCGGCGGCGTCACGGCGACACGCACGGGATCGCACAGCGTCATCGTCGATGCCGCCGCAGACGCGCCCGCCGGCTCAGGCTCCGCCACGGGCAGCGAGGATACCGATATCCCGCTTTCCATCACCATGGCGGTCTCCGACGCCGATGGCTCGGAGAGCATCACCTTCGTCAGGATCGAGGGCGTCCCCGCTGGCGGTTCGCTGGGCTGGACCAACTTCGGCGGCGCGGCCGTCGCCAACCTCGGCGGCGGAACCTACACCATCGCGGGAACCGAGGCCGCGATCCGCAGCGTGCTGGGCACAACAACCGTCCGCCCGCCCCTCAACTCCGACACCGACTTCTCCCTCACCGTCACGGTGCGCGCCACCGAGACCAATCCGGCCACTGTCGGCGAAGTCTCCCTCCTCAACCGCGAGACCAGCTTCACCCTCCCCGTCACGGTCAACGCCGTCGCCGATCAGCCGACCATCAACGTC
>CAXTUM010000038.1:0-3246 GCA_964247205.1 uncultured Beijerinckiaceae bacterium | reverse complement strand
CCCTCCTCAACCGCGAGACCAGCTTCACCCTCCCCGTCACGGTCAACGCCGTCGCGGACCAGCCTAACCTGTCCAACACCATCACCAACGGGACCGAAGACACGACCATCGTCTTTGGATCGAATGTCACATACAGCCTGTTTGATACGGATGGTTCGGAAGCGGTCACCAGTGCCACGGTCTCCGGCGTGCCAGCAGGATGGACGCTGGCCTATACTGCGACGGGCGGGGGCAGTGTTGCGCTGGCATCAGGCACATACACGATCACCGGAACGCCTGCCGCGATCCGCGCCACGCTCGATACGTTCAGAATCACGCCTCCGCTGGATGATGATGCCGATGCCGTCCTCAATATCTCCGTCACCATCACTGAAACCGGCGGACTGACAGCGACACGCAACGCCACACACACCGTCGTGGTGGCTGCCGATGCCGACACGCCCGTGATATCGGTCGGTACCGGCACATTCAGCGGCAACGAAGATACGCCCATTGCGCTCAGTGGCTTTACCGCAGCCATCACCGACACTGATGCAGGCGTGCCCCGGGCTATCTCCGAAGTTCTCGATGTCATTCGCATCACGGGTGTTCCGGCGGGCAGCACCTTCCAGAACAATCTGGGTACCGCCGTTGGCACGGATATGACCGGCGGTGTCTGGACTTTCACGGCGGGACAGCTTTCCACTCTTCGCTTCCTGCCGCCGCTCAATCTCTCCGGCACGTTCAACATGAACCTTCAGGCGATCGCGCGGGAGACCTCGAACAGCGATCTCTCTGCAACTGCTTCCCTTCCCTTCTCCGTGATGGTCTCTTCGGTGCCGGATGCCCCGATTGTCACGACGGGAACAAGCACTGGTGTCGAAGACACGGTCTTCAATTTCGGAGCAGCCATCACCTATGTGAAGGCCGATGCCCTTGACGGCTCGGAATTCATTTCCGAAGTGGTCATTTCCGGTGTCGTGACAGGCTGGACCGTAGGCTTCACGGCAACAGGGGGCGGAGCCGTCAACACCGGCACGCCGGGCACCTACCGGATCACCGGGACCGAGGCAGGTATCCGCGCCACGCTGGATACTTTCACCATTCGCGCCCCGCTCGACAGTGATGACGACACTTCGGTGCAGGTGACAGTCACTTCGCAGGAGACGGCCGGGGGATCGGCGACCTCTGCGGCCCTCACCCACACCATCGTTGTCAATGCCAAGGCGGATGCGCCGTCGGTCAATGTCGGTGCCGCTACATTCAACACGAACGAGGACACGCGCATTGCGCTGGCGGGCTTCGCCGTCGGCATCACGGATACGGATGCTTCGGCAGGGCGTCCCGTCTCTGAAACCATCTCTCTCGTACGCATCACTGGCGTGTCCACTGAGCTGGGGACAGCATTCCAGAACACGGCGGGAACCGCCATTGGCACGAACCTTGGCGGCGGCATCTGGACATTTACCCCGGCGCAGCTCGCAACTCTTTATTATGTGCCCGGCGCCAACCGCTCCGGCACCTACAACATGGTGCTGGAGGCCACGGCACGGGAAAGCTCGAACCTTGATACCGCAGTATTCTCCCGCAATTTCACGGTGAACGTGACCGGCGTGCCGGATCAGCTGGTGATCGCACCTGGCTCGCTGACGATCAATGAAGACACGCTGCAATCCGACATGGGCAATCTGTTCGGTGTCTCGCTGACGGACAATGACGGATCCCAGACCATCAACATGACGATCACAGGCTTTCCGACGGGGAGCGGCGCAGTTGTGACATACACCGCCGGCGCGGCCACGGTGAATTACAACGGGGCCACTGGAACGCTGACGCTGTCTGGCGCGTCAAATGCGGTGCTGACCGCTCTGAACACTCTGGATATCCAGGCTCCCACCAATTCCGACGTCAATCTTGCATTGAACATTTCAGCCACGACGACCGAGAACGGCACGACGCTGTCTGCCGTGAACGGCACGCTCAACGTGGTGGTGCGCGCCGTCGCTGACCTGCCGGCGGTCAGCGGTTCTGCCATCGCTAGCGAGGATGTGCTCGTGACGGTTCCAGTGACCGTTGCGCTGACAGATCTGGATGGCTCGGAAACCTACAACTTCGTCGATATCCGCTTGCTCACGGGCATGCCGGTCGGAACAGCGCTGAATGTGACTGCGTTCGGCGGCGCCACGGTTGTTTACAATGGCGGCACGCTCACATGGCGCGTGACGGGGTCAAGCGCTGCTGTCCAGCAGACCCTGCTGAACGGCGTGACCGTCCAGTCCGCCACCAACCGCGGCGAGAACATCACGGTTCAGGTTCAGGCCGAATCCAAGGAAGCGGCTGTAGGCGGCGAAGTTCTGACCGCGACAAGCAACACGGGCTGGCAGAACATCGTCGTGACCATGAACGACGTCGCGGACAAGCCCGATGTCACCATTCCCTCAAGCCAGACAATCGAGGAGGACACGACACTGGTTCTCTCGGGCCTCGGTATCGTCAAGGTTGACACGGATGGCTCGGAAGTCTTCACGCTGACGCTTGCCGGCGTCCCAGACGGATCGACATTTGCCGGG
Source organism: uncultured Beijerinckiaceae bacterium (assembly GCA_964247205.1). Taxonomy (GTDB): domain Bacteria; phylum Pseudomonadota; class Alphaproteobacteria; order Rhizobiales; family Beijerinckiaceae; genus JADCCX01. The sequence goes on along the minus strand of CAXTUM010000038.1, from coordinate 697 downwards.
CGCGGTTCAGCAGGCGCCAATGTCGGCGGCGTGCGGACCTGGACCTTTACGGAAGCCGAGGTTGCCGGCCTTTCCTTCACGCCGCCGCTGAACCTGCATGGCTCGTGGGTCATCACCGCGACGACGACAGCGCGCGAGCTGGAGAACAACGACACAAAGGTCTCCAATCCCAAGAATTTCACGATCACGGTCGATGCCCAGGCCGATGCGCCAACGGTGACGACAACGGGCGCCACGGGCAATGAGGATACCTCGATCAACTTTGGCGCGACATTGGCTTCCCCCACCACAGGGATAACCCTGTTCGATACCGATGGCTCCGAGCGCCTTTTCAGCATCAGCATCTCGAATTTCCCGGGCGGGGTCACGCCAACCTACAGCCTTGTGGGCACAGGAGCTGTGAATCTTTCCAGCGGCACCTACACAATCACCGGAACAACCGAAGCCGACATCCGCGCCGATTTTTACGATATCGGTGCCGGGCTGTATCGGCGGTCGTCGCCGGACGAGATCACGATTGCCAAGAATGGTGGCGGGGCGCATCTGGATCTGATGACGGCGGCCTATATCCGCGACTGCTGGCGGAAGGCTGGCGATTAGGGCGGGATGGGCGGAATAGAAACGTCACCGATATTCCCCCTTAGCCCGGAATCAAGCGCGAAGCGCGCCGGGCAGCGGTCCATTGCCTGACAGGTGA
>CAXTUM010000037.1:0-10749 GCA_964247205.1 uncultured Beijerinckiaceae bacterium | reverse complement strand
GGTTTCAATCGGCTGGCTCGAAGCGACTGGCCCGTTCAGGCGCTGGGTCAAGGGCAGCGGTGTTGAGGAAGTCAACGACCGGACCGGAGTCCGGAATGTTGATGGCGTCTGGCAGCGGATGGATACATACCGCAAGCCGTCCTGGGCCAACCCGACGATCAGCCGACTCCTGGGAGAGGCCATCATTCCCCACCTTCAGCCAGTGGTCCGCGACGGAAAACTTTACGGCATTCTGATTACCATCCTGACATCAGAATCGGTCGTCCGCCTCTTCGACCGCATGGAGGATGATCTCACGCCCTTCGTCCTCGTGGGCAGGGACCGTGTCCTTGTGCACCGCAATGTGAAGATGGGGAAATTGCCGGAAGGGCTGCTTGCACAGGACAGGCTGCCAAATCTGGATGAGGTGTCGGATCCGGCGCTTGCGGTCATGTGGAGCGATCCGCGGGACCCCTCGCAGAACGTGCCGGGCCGGTCGCTGGTTCACTGGACCTGGGTTGGCGAAGGCTATCAGGCGCAGGTCTATAGCTACCGCAGCATTCTGGGTTACGGGACGGAACCCTGGCTGGTTGGCTTCCATCGCAGCAGCGCAGCAACCTTTCGTGAGCGCTGGGTGATCCAGGGCCTTTTTTATGGCTCAGGCCTGATGCTGCTTCTTTCTGTCGGACTGGCCTATCTGCTCAGCCGCTGGGCTGTGCGGCCCGCTGGGGAGATTGCGGATGCCGCCCGAGCGCTGGAGAGACTTGATTTTGACGCCGTCACCAGACCGTCGATCGCGGGTAGCCGCGTGGCCGAAGTTCGCGATATCAGTCAGGCACTGACGCGGGCGGGTGCTGCTCTCAAGCGCTTCCAGACTTACGTGCCGCGCGCGCTTGTGAGTCAGCTGATGGTGATGGACGAGACGGCAAGTTCCGCCACAGACCGTGAAGTCACCGTGATGTTCATGGATCTCGCGAACTACACGAATTTTGCAGACGGGCGATCAGCCCGTGAGGTCGCCTCTTATCTCAATGGCATCTTCGCCGAAATGGGCCCGCTGATAGAAGCGACAGGCGGCACTATCGATAAATACACCGGTGACGGCTTGATGGCGGTGTGGGGCGCGCCTGTGACGGATCCCGATCATGTCCGTGCGGCCTGGGGTGCAGCCATCAGTATTCTCGAGCGCCTGACACCGCTCATCGCTGCCAGGCTTCGGCAGGACAGCACGAGCTGTCGGGTTCGGCTCGGTCTTCATACGGGACGCGTGCTGGCAGGCAATCTCGGGTTCGAAGGCCGCATCGACTATACGATTGTCGGGCGGACCGTGAACATCGCACAGCGCTGTCAGGCTGTCCTGAAGGGACATGCGGGAGATGCTCCCGTCGCACTGGCGATTACAGAAGCCGTGCGCAAGACGCTTGGCGTTCCGCTCGCCGAGTTGATCAGGCTGCCTGAGATCAGGGGAGGCGAGGCTGCTTACCGCGTCACCCAGTTACCGTCTGTTTCTCCGGTCGTGCAGAGGCTGCAGCAACCGAAGATTTGATTATTTCGTTGGCGTGCAAATGAGCCGCATGCCTTCGCGCGCCATGAGCGATTCTGGCCACTCAGCCCTGAGGCGGCGCTCGCGGTCCGTCATGACCGTGTCGTCATGCTCTGGCGCATGGTGAAAGCCCACGAGTTGCCTGACGTCAGCCGCCTTCGCCAGCGCAATCCCTGCTTCCGCTGTCGAATGCCCCCAGCCGCGGCAGCGGTTGTAATCCTTTTCCTCGAACATCGAATCGTAGACGAGCGTATCGGCGCCCTTGCAGAGTGCAACGACGGCAGGATCGGGTGCATCCGCGCGGTGTTCGATATCTGTGATGACTGCCAGCGAACCAGCTTCTCCGTCGAAGCGGTATCCTGTTGCGCCTGACGGGTGTTCGAGTGGGGTGGTGCGGATGGTGACGCCATCAATGTCCAGCGTTGCACCGGCCCTGAAGCCATGGAACCGGAATTTTGCCTGGAACTTATCAAGCGGAACCGGAAAGAGCGGTGGCATGAACATGCTGCTGAGGGCAGCTTCGGCTGTCTCGCCGTCCAGATTTCCGCACCAGACATCGATTACGATATCCCGGGCTGACATGGCGTTGAAGAAGGGCAAACCGATCACATGGTCGTGATGCAGATGGGTAAGGAGAAGATCGAGGCGCTTCACGCCGCTCCAGTCGCGGCTCCGGCCGAGCGGCTGGATGCCGCTGCCTGCATCGATGATGAAGCGGCGCTGGCCATAGCGGGACGGTGTCTCGACCTCAAGACAGGTCGTGTTGCCGCCATAAGCGACTGTTGCTGGTCCCGGCACCGGCAAAGACCCGCGTACGCCCCAGAAGGTGACGATGGGCGCCCTGGCCTGCTGCAAAGGGGTTGGCATGGTTATGGGCCTGCTCAGGGCTTGACTCCGGAATGTCAGGATAGTCCGCATGAGGACCGGGAAGCAAATAATGACAGGTTTTGTTTAAGACATGGAAAACCCCGAGCCCTCCTCCAACGCCGGCGCCGCTAATGGCCTGAAAGTCATTTGTCTCGCGGCCGCTGATGAGGAATAGAGACAGCGCGATGCGTCGCCGCATGAAGCCATTGCGTCCAAGGCGGAGTTCTGGAAATGCCCATACCGACGTGTCCGATCTGCAAGGGAACGGCTTTCGGCGTTTTCAATCATCGTCCCGGTGCGGTCTGCGAGCGCTGCGGGTCGCTGGAAAGGGGACGTTACCAATGGCTGGTCCTGCAGAAATTCGTCTCTCTCAAGCCAGATTCAGTTGTGGCGCACTTCGCGCCGGAGACGTTCTTCATCGAGTATTTTTCAAGACGGCCTGGCATTCACTACCGGGCCTATGACAAATATCCCGAGAACTACCTGAATGAAAGAGTTGCAGTCACCAAGCTGGATCTGTGCACGGATATCCCGAATCTGGAGGCCGCTTCTGTCGATCTGATCATCCACAGCCATGTGCTCGAGCATCTTCCGTGCCTGGTTGAACCCGTTCTCGAAAACATGAAACGCCTGCTGAAACCCGGCGGAATGATGCTGTTTTCCGTGCCCATCCATGGTGACTTCACGGTCGAGGGCATTGATCCGGCCTTGACCCGTGAGGAGACCGAGATGCGGGCGCGGCAGGGGGAGCACATGCGCAGCTTCGGGCGCATCGACTTTCCTGTGACCCTTGCGCGCATCCTCGGCGGTGACTGCCTCATCCGGCAGAAGGATCACTTCGATCTGCGTGAACTGGAATTGGCCAACATCCCGATCGCGCGCAGTGGCGAACCTACGGGGAAAAGCGTTTTCCTGTACCGGAAGTAGCGTTTGAACTGGACGATCAAGGGGTTTTCAACTGGCCGCAGACAGATGGTCCCGCTACGTCCTCACAGGCCGGCCCACGGCGGAAATCATCGTAGAAGACCTGCCAGTTGTCGTTCTGTCCGCCATCCCTGTAGGGTCCGAACTTGAAATACTGGTTTGGCCCCAGACCCGGTCCCTGGTGACCGATGCGGCCCTTGACCGAAACAATCCAGGCTCCGTCGGCGAAGATTTCAATCTCTCCGTCACCCGCAGGGCCAGGCCTGACCTTGATGACAAAGTCGATCCAGCTGGATTCCGCCTTGGGCAATCTGCCGCCGCGCGGGGTGATGCTGATGTCAGTGGCGCAGGTGTTGTAGCCTCCAAAGCCGCTGGGCGCCGCATCGGCAGAGGCGGCCACCAGCAGCCGTGTCTGTTTCACATCGGCGCGTTGCATAGCGGGAGTGGCAGCCGCCGCACACGACAGGGGCCCGTCATCCGCTTTACGCGGTCTTGACGGCATGGAATCGCTGTCAACGGTGATGGCGAGATTGCCCCGGATGATCCGGACGGCGAGGAAAGGACTATAGTCGCCATCGGCTCCGGGTTTGATCTCCCGCTTCCATTGCGCGACCACATAGCGATGCGACACGGACGGCGGTTTGTCGTCAAGCTTCATCGAAAGCGCGTACCATAGCGTCTTGTCATAGGCAGCGAGCACCTCGGGCTTCTCCCAGACCTCTGCGCGCTCGCTGCAGCCACGCTGGTCAGGGCGGCATTGTGGCACAACGGACAGGGCCAGTCCCTTGCTTCCCGATCGGACAACATCGGTCTGCGTGCGGTATCTGCCGGCCCGCTGTTCCGCATTGTCCTTGTAGAACAGTCCGCCTGCGGGCGCGAAACTCTCTCCTTCGAAATCATCCCGCAACTTGAGCTGGGACGTATCAGCCAGAGCACTGGTGATGGAAAGCAGACCAGCAAGAAGAAGCCGTGCGGCAAAGCTTGCTGCCCCGGATTGATATCTGGCTCCTGCACCTTTGCACATGAAGCAAATTCCCATTCCGCTCTCCCCTGCCTGCCGCGCCCTGATTCTTGTTATGGCTTGCGTTTTCAATGCCTTCAAGCGGCTGGCTGTAGCGAAACTCAAGAACTATGCTGCAGTTCCTGATCCGCCAGGATAGCATCAGGAGTACTCCAGCTTGCTGCGGGGTGGCGGCAGACAAGATCAAGGATCATGTCCATGGCCGACCACGCTGCGGCGTCATGAACGAGATGATGGGTAAGGATTCCAACTGCAGCCCACTGTTGTCCGCGAGCATGCGCAAGACGCGCCGCGATATCGTTTGCGACGGCTGCGCTGCTTCGCCCAACGCGTCCGCCTTTCCAGTTCATGAGGTCGATATGCGCGTTCACTTGCGCGAGAGCAGGATGGAGATGAAACAGATCATCAGCAAAAGTCGATATGGCGCTGAAACCCAATTCCGGGAGCCTGGCCGCAACGACTTTGTCTATCCGGTTCCAGGGCGGCACAAACCAGTCTCCGGCCTTCTCGCCGAAATTCGCCATGAAGCGTGCACGAGCTTCTGCAAGTTCGGCGAGGATCGGGCCAATACCGCGTTCGACGGGTGTTTCCGCTGATTTTCGCCCCTCAATGGCATGATTTGCATGCCATGAGCCGTGCATCGCGATCCTGACCAGCGGCTCCTCCTGCAACCTTGCGGCGAGAAGTGGTCCGGCGCGCATGGGAATGACGGCGAGCAGGCATGGCGCGCTGCAGGAGCGGAGCCTGTGAAGCAGTTCATCCAGAGCAGGCTTTGGCTCCGTTGCGTCGTCATCACGCAGCCAGAACCGGACCTTCCGCCCGGCGGCGTGCCAGCGATCAAGTTCGTCGATCAGTATCGGCAAATGATGGTTTCGGTGCATTGGACACATCCTATCGCTTGCCTGTATCGTGGGGAACACTTCCCGTGAGTTAAATGCATGAATGAAGAGACGCTCCGGCCACTAAACCCTTCCAGATAATCCGCCCTGAATTGAGTCCACGCCCCCGCAACGGGACCGCATCACGAGACTGACTTGGAACGCAGCCTATTCCGCTTCATCTGGAGAAACAGCCGCCGCCAGCAGCTTGTCGTGCTGGCGATCATCCTGCTGTCCCTGCCGTTCTATTTCGCGTCTTTCGACATCCCGAAACGCATTATCAACGACGCCATCCAGGGAAAGGCCTTTTCAACACCGGGAGCGATGGTGCGGTTCCTCGAGATCAGCCTCCCGCTGCCGGACTTCATGGGCGGTCCGATCAAGCTGACCGAAGGTTTCATGGTTTCGCAGCTTGGACTGCTGTGGGGCCTCAGCTGTGTGTTCCTGGTCTTCGTGATGATCAACGGGGCTTTCAAATACTATATCAATGTCATGAAGGGCGTGCTTGGCGAGCGGCTGTTGCGCCGCATGCGCTTTGTACTGCTCGATCAGTATCTGCGTTTCCGCCCCGAGGATATCCGCGGCGTCAAGCCGTCTGAAGCCGCCAGCATCATCAAGGATGAGGTCGATCCGATCGGCGGATTTGCGGGTGATGCGTTCATCCTTCCTGCCTTCCTGTCGATGCAGGCATTGACGGCCCTCATTTTCATTCTTGTCCAGAGCTTCTGGCTGGGTCTTGTGGCCTTTGTTGTCGTGCTGATCCAGGCCATCGTGATTCCCGCGTTGAGGCGAGAGCAGTTGCGGCTGACCCAGCTGAGGCAGCTGGAATCCCGCAGGCTTGCCGGCCGTGTCGGTGAGATCGTGGAAACAACACCGGCGATCCAGGTCAACGGCTCCGGGGCCTATACGCGTGCGGAGATCGGAGGACGTTTAGCCACCCTGTTTGACATCAGGGTGAGGCTGTTCAAGCGCAAATTCGCGGTGAAGTATCTCAACAACCTGCTGGCGCAGGTCACACCCTTTTTCTTCTACGTCATCGGCGGCTATCTGGCATTGTCAGGCACATTGAACATCGGCCAGCTCGTTGCCGCCATCGCGGCCTACAAGGACTTGCCTCCGCCAATCAAGGAATTGATCGACTGGGATCAAAGCCGTGCCGATGTGATGGTCAAATACGAACAGATCACGGCGCAGTTCCCGGTTACGCTGCTGCCGGAAGAGGACCCCTCGCAATCCGTAGCGTTTCCTCTGGATGATGCACCGCTGGCATTCAGCGGTTTGAAAGTCCTTGATAAGCGCGGCGCCAGCTTGCTCGACTCTCTGACTCTGACACTCCCTCGTCCGGGCCACATCGCCCTGGTGGGTCCATCAGGAAGCGGGCGGGATGCGCTGGCGCGCGTTCTGGGCCGGCAGATATCCTATTACCAGGGCAGGATTGCCATAGGGCAGGCAAGCTGGGCCAACCAGAATCATGGTCCCGGACATCTGCTGATGACTTATGCAGGTCAGGATCCGTTTCTGTCTTCAGGGTCTCTCAAGGACAATCTGATCGCGCCCCTGCGGCGTGAGCCGGGGATGGTCGTTCAGGACAGTGATCTCGTGACACGCCAGTTGCGCATCGAGGCTGACCTCAGCGGAACTCCTGCCATAGCGCCAGACGAAAGCTGGATCGACTACCGTTGCGCCGGTGTGGCTTCGATGGAGGAACTGGACGAAAGGATGCTCGCCGTTCTTGACCGGACAGGGCTGGCAGAGGAGGTTTATCGTCTGGGCCTGCAGAGCAAGCTCGATCCCTTGGATGAGCCGGAACTCGTAGCGCGCGTGCCGATCGCGAGAGAGCTTATTTTTAAGAATCTCGCTTCAAAAGATCTGATGCATCTGGTCGAACCGCTGGATCCCGACCAGTTCAACCAGAATGCGACATTGGCGGAAAACCTGCTTTTTGGCCGCCTCATCGGATCGCAGCTCACGGAAGGACGCTTCGCATCCGATCCCTATCTCAGGTCGATCCTCGAAGCCGAGTCGCTGCTGTTTCCTCTGATCGAGATTGGGCTTTCGATGGCGGAAACTGCCATAGAAATCTTTGCTGATCTGGAACCGGGCGACCCACTGTTTGCGCGGTTTTCCTACATCAGCGCAGAAGACATGCCAGAGTATCAGCGCCTGGTGGAGCAGGCCCGCTCACGTGGCAGTGTCAGCAAGCTCGCTATGGATGGGCAGGCGCGGCTGATCGAACTGGCTCTATCATATGCGGAGCCAAGGCATCGCCTGCAGCTTGTCACACCGCATCTTCGCGCCAGGCTGCTGCGGGCGCGCGAAAGCTTCCGGAGGCATCTGCCGCGATCCTATGCCGCCGATATCGAGTTCTATAAGCCTGACCGCTACATGGTTTCCGGCACCCTTCAGGACAATCTGCTGTTTGGCCGCGTTGCTTTCGATGCGCCTGATGCCCTCAACCGGGTGCAGATCGTTGCTCGCGATTCCTTGCGGGAACTCGGTCTTGACCGCGAAATCAACAGGCTTGGCCTCGCCCATGAAATCGGACCGTCCGGCAAATTTCTCCAGGCCGAGCAACGTGCCAGTCTGGCGCTCGCCCGGGCATTGCTGCCCAGAGCGGCCATCGTGATCATTGACGGAGCATTCGGTCCTTTCAGCCCGTCGGAGACCGCGCACATGATGACCGCCATCCGTGCCGAGATGGCGGGCCGGACACTGATTGTTTCCCTTTCCGATGTCCAGCAGGCCGAGACATTCGACTCAGCTCTGGTCTTCGACGGATCAAGGCTTGTCCAGAGCCGGATCAGTGCGCCGGCGGACCGGAAATTGGCCGCAGTGAGAACGTCAGATACTGTTGAGATCAACGCTGACCGGGAGACATCCATGGAACTTGTTCAGGAGAGCAGACATGCTGGCCAGTGATGTCACGTCCCTGCAGCGCATCCCGATGTTCAAGGATGTGGATATAGCCAAACTGAAACTGATCGTCCTGGCAAGCCAGCGCGCGAACTACCGCATCGGGGATCGTCTGCTGACCGAAGGTGAGCGCGCCGACACCGTCTTCATCATCCTTGAGGGCAAGGCGAATGTGATGCGTCATGACGGGACGAGCGATGTGCGAATAGCCGTAGTCGAGAGCGGATCGGTCGTCGGGGAGATGGGCGTCGTCCTCGACAAGCCCTATTCCGGGACGATCATTGCAGAGACCCCTGTCATTGCACTCAGGATCGACAAGCGTACGTTCCTGGAACTCCTGACACAGGTGCCGCAGTTCTCGATGGCCCTGATCCGGGAACTGGCTAACCGTCTGCTTGAAACAAGCAATCTGTATGTGAAGGCTTTATCCAGATGAATGCGGTTCTGTCGCGTGATGATAATGCAAGAATTGCAGACGAGCCCTGGTACGGCCTGAAGACGATCGAGAGATCATCCAGGTTGTGGTCCGGCATCATCCTGATGGTCTTCGTGACCAGTCACTTTCTCAATCATGCACTCGGAATATTCGGTCTCGAAGTGATGGGGATGGCTCAGGAATGGCGCACCATGCTCTGGCGCAGCTGGCCTGGCACGATCCTGCTGTTTGGTGCAGTTGCCGTGCATGTCACGTTGGCGATCCGGCGTGCCGTGAGCCGCAGGACCTGGCGGATGCCGCCGATGGAAGCGCTGCAGATCGTTCTGGGAATCCTGATTCCTGTCATGCTGCTCGGCCATGTGGTTGGCACCCGTGCTCTCAGCTCTCTGGCCGGGATCGATGACAGCTATTCCAATGTTCTGAGATTCCTCTGGCCTGCCAATGCCCTCATGCAATCACTGGCGCTCGTGATCGTGTGGTGCCACGGAATTATCGGCTTGCACTACGCCTTCCATATCCGACGCTGGTACAAGCCGCTGAAGGGTGCGCTTGCCATCCTGGCAGTTCTCATTCCGATCCTTGCTCTCGCAGGCTTCGTCGCGGCAGGTCGCGAGGCGGCGCAGCTTTCCGTTCCCCAGGAGAACTGGAGTACGGAGCAACTGGCGTTGCAGTCTGCCGCATTCGCCAATGGCCGTATGCTGATCATGGCCGTGTTTGGCCTGGCTATCGGCCTGGTTGCGTTCAGGCTTATCCGTAGCCGCCTGATCGCACAGGTCGTGATCCGCTACACCGGCCATGGCGAGGTGAACGCGACGCCGGGGATGACGCTTCTCGAGATCAGCCGCGCCAATCGCATCCCGCACCCTTCCGCCTGCGGAGGCCGGGGGCGCTGCTCAAGTTGCCGCGTTCTTGTGGTAGAAGGTCAGGACAGCCTTGAACCTCCCAACGGTATCGAGCAGCGGATGCTTGATCGTATCAAAGCCTCCCAGCATGTGCGGCTTGCCTGCCAGATACGTCCGAAAGCCGACCTTGGTGTCCGCGTCCTGCTTGAAAGCCAGCAGGGACTGGCCGATACCGGCGGTGTTGGCGAGGCTATCGAATGGGGTGCGGAGGAAGAGCTCACTGTGCTCTTCGCAGATATGCGTGGTTTCGCGACGCTGGCGCAGAATCAGCTGCCTTCCGACCTGATCATTCTGCTGAACCGCGTGATGGGTGAGATGATACAAGCGGTGGAGGCGCGGGAAGGGCGCATAGCCATGATTCAGACTGATGGCATCATGGCGGTCTTTGGCATGAATGGTAAATCCCGCGCTGGAAGCCGAGCTGCGCTGCATGCGGCAGCAGATATTCTCAAGGCCGTACATCTCGTCAACAAGGATATCCGTGCAGCCCTGCCGCTGCCCGTCCGCGTCGGAATCGGCATTCACTCCGGAGAAGTCATCGTGTCGCGGGCGGAGGATAACGCCGGGGGACAGCGCATGCTTGTGATCGGTGAAGCCGTTGTCATCGCCAGCAGGCTTGAAGAGGTTACGAAGGAGTTCGCGGCGGATTGCGTGATTTCAACCCGGACGATTGCGGCTGCCGGATTTTCTCCGCCTGCTTCGGCGGAGCGGCAGGTTCATTACAAGAATGGTGCAACACCGGTGCTTGTCCATGCCTTCGGAGACCGTCAGGAGTTGAGATCGCTTCTGGGGCGGGCGAATTCTAAAGCGGAACCGCAGCCTGAAATCGCTGCTGGCTGAACAGGGCAGGCAGTCATGTGCGGGTTTGCTGTCTCGATCCGGAGGCATGGCCGGGTTGACCGGAAAAGGCTTCAGGAGGCCTTGAGGCTGCTCGGGCATCGCGGGCCGGATGCCAGCGGCCTTGAGATTTCAGAGATTATTGGAGTCAGTGGCGAGGTCATCGCAGAGGCCGGGTTTGCCCATGCGCGATTGTCGATCCTCGACCTCGATCCACGCTCCAACCAGCCGTTTCGGATCGGCGGGAATCTGCTGGCCTACAATGGCGAGATCTATAACTATCGATCGCTGGCGGCAGGCATGGACCTCGCCACGACAGGTGACACCGAGGTGTTACTGCGCCTGCTGATGCGCGGCGACGGCGAGACATTGCGAGACGCCAACGGCATGTGGGCCTTTTGCTGGCTCGATCAAGCAAACCGGAGGCTTGTCGCGGGCAGGAACCGTCA
>CAXTUM010000036.1:0-10853 GCA_964247205.1 uncultured Beijerinckiaceae bacterium | reverse complement strand
CTCACCGCCATGTCGATCAGGCGCTGCATGCCTGTGATGGCCGCCGTCATGTGCCGCAACGGCCAGTCCGGGCGGCCATCCGGGTTCGATTCCGACGCGGCATGGAGAATGTGGCTGAATGGTCCTGCGCCTGTGTCGAAGTCGAGAAGCGAGCCCCTGATCCAGGTGAGTCCGGCGCGGTTGTGCAGGTGCCGCCCAGCGTCTTCCAAAAAACGCGCGGGATCGCGGCTCACCACCGAGATGCTAAGGTCAAGGCGGCCTTGCTCAATGGCGTAAAGCAATCCTTCGAGAAGCCAGATGCCGAAAAAGCCGGTTCCTCCGGTGATCAGAAGCCGTGCGCCCTTGAGCCTCTCCTTTTCAGCGCCGATGTGGGCGGCGATATGGTCGAGGTCTTCCTTGAAGATGGTGTAGCCGTTGATGGAGGTGGCCATCGGCAGATTCCTACGACTTGAAGTTGACGCGTTCTTTCTCGACGACCATTGGCCGTTTCACCACATGGGTGACAAGCAGGCCGATATACTCGCCGAGCAGGCCGATCAGCACGAACATGACGCCCATGAAGAAGAACAGGCCGCCGATCAGCGGGGCCAGGCCGATCTGGAACTCGTCCCAGGCCAGCAGCTTGCGCGCCACGTAATAGAAGGACAGCAGGAAGCTCAGACTGCTCATGGCAATGCCAAGGAGAGTGGCGAGCCTGAGGGGCGCCTTGGAATGGTTGACGATTCCCAGCAGCGCGCTGTCCAGATAGATGAAGAACGAGCCTTTCGACAGGCCGTGCTTGCGCAGGGGCTTGTCGAACGGAACCTCGGCGCGCGGAAAGCCGATCTCGCAGATGAGGCCGCGGAAATAGGGATACGGATCCTCGATCTCCCGCAGGATGTCCATGACGGCCTTGTCATACAGCCCGAAGCCCGTGAAGTTCTCGACCTGGTCGATTTCCGAGATGCTCTTGATCAGGCCGTAGTAGCTGCGGCGGAGGACCGGCATCAAACCCGTCTCCTCGCTCTTCCTCCGGACGCCGATGGCGATCTTGAAGCCTTCCGTCCATTTCTGCAGGAAAGCGTCGATCATTTCCGGCGGGTCTTCAAGATCGGATGCCATGCCGATCACGGCATCACCCTGCGCGGTCAGCAAGGCGTGGTAAGGAGAGCGGATGTGGCCGAAGTTGCGCACGTTGACGATGGCCTTGAGGCGGCTGTCCGTGGCTGCGATCCGCTTGATCACCTCCACGGTCTTGTCCTCGGACGCATTGTCGATCAGCAGGATCTCATAATCATACTGGGTCCATTTCTGCATCACGGCCGTGATGCGGGCATGGAGCTCCTCGATATTCTCTTCCTCGTTGTAACAGCCAGCAACAATGCTGACGAGTTTCTTGCGGGGCATCACATGTTTCCAATCGTCTGGCTGAGCCGCCTGCAGAAATCCGCAAGCGGCTGGGCTCTTTCGAGCCACCGTATCTGATTTATTTGCGCCCGAAAAACTTCATGAACGTCTCGCAGGTATAGCTGAGGTGATCCTCGGTCAGCCCGGGATAGAGGCCGACCCAGAGGGTCCGGTTCATGATGGTGTCCGTGTTGGTGAGATCACCATGAATGCGGTGTTTCACATCCTTGAAATAAGGCTGCCGGACCAGGTTTCCTGCAAAGAGCAGGCGGGTGCCGACCATGTTGCTGTCGAGGAAAAGCTGGAGCTCTGTCCGGCTCTTCTTCACGTCGTCGCGCAGCGTCACGGGAAACCCGAACCAGGAAGGATCGCTGTTGGGAGTGGCTTCCGGCAAGATCAGGACATCCTCTAGCGGCTTGAGGCCAGCCTTGAGGAAATGGAAATTGTCCTTCCGTGCCTGGACGAAGTGGGCGGCCCTGTCCATCTGGGCCACGCCGCATGCTGCCTGCATGTCAGTGATCTTGAGGTTGTAGCCCATGTGCGAATATGTGTACTTGTGGTCATAGCCATGGGGCAGGCCTCCAAGCTTCCACTTGAAGCGGCGGCCGCAGGTGTTGTCGCATCCCGGCTCACAATAGCAGTCGCGGCCCCAGTCGCGGATCGATGTCACGATTTTCGTCAGGTAATCATCGTCGACATAGACCGCCCCGCCTTCACCCATTGTGATGTGGTGTGCGGGATAGAAGCTGACTGTTCCCATGTCTCCGAATGTGCCGCACATCTTGCCGTCGTAGGTCGAACCAAAGGCGTCGCAGCAATCCTCGATGACCCAGAGATTGTGTTTCTTGGCGACGCGCATGACCTCAGCAAGATCGAAGGGATTGCCGAGCGTATGCGCGATCATGATCGCCTTCGTGCGGCTCGACACTGCGGATTCGATGCGGTCGGCCATGATGTTGTAGGTCGGGAGCGATACGTCAACGAACACAGGCACAAGACCGTTCATGACCGCCGGATTGACCGTGGTCGGAAAGCCTGCGGCAACCGTGATCACCTCGTCGCCGGGCTTCAGCTGGCGGTCCCGGAGCTTTGGCGAGGTCAGGGCGGACATCGCCAGCAGATTGGCCGAAGAGCCCGAGTTGGTGGTCAGCGCCGTTTTCCGGCCGATGAATGCAGCGAGGCGCTTCTGGAACTCCTCGTTGAACCGGCCTGTCGTCAGCCAGCCGTCGAGTGACGCTTCCACCATGAGCTTGAGCTCGGGCGAGCCGATCACCTTGCCGGCGGGAGGAATGGTTGTCTTTCCCGGCACGAAGGTTTTGGGAGCAAAAGCCTGCTGGCCGTAACGCTCAACCAGCGCCAGAATTTCAGCCCGCAGGCTTTCAGGGGTATCGGTCATAAGGTATCCTCGAAAATGCGTAATCAGGGTGTGTGTCAGGGCTTGGCAGTGAAGCTGGCGATCTGGCGCAGGCAAAGCTCGGCCACGTCAGTACCCTGATGTGCTTCCTTGTACCATTCGACCGTTGCAGCCAAGGCCTCGCGGAAACTCCAGCGGGGCTGCCAGCCGAGATCGACCTGCGCCTTCGTGCTGTCAAGCTGGAGCAGGCGCGCTTCATGAAGTGCATGCGGATCGCTGGCGTCAGTCCAGCGCCGCGGTGCGCCCCACAATGCACAGATTTCCTCGGTGACCACCCGCACAGTCTGGACGGCGGATTGCGGCGGCCCGAAATTCCATCCGCCGACGCAGGCATGGCCATCCGTCACAAGCTTTTCGGCCAGCATCATGTAGCCTGACAATGGCTCCAGGACATGCTGCCACGGCCTGACCGAGTCAGGGCGGCGGATCGGAACATCGTCATTGCGCAGAAATCCGCGGATGATGTCGGGAACGAGCCTGTCAAGAGCCCAGTCCCCGCCGCCGATCACATTCCCGGCGCGGGCCGAGGCAAGCCTCGTTCCGCCTTCGGCAGAAAAATAGCTTCGGGCATAAGCGCTTGCAACGAGTTCGGCGCAGCCTTTGCTTGAGCTGTACGGGTCGTGACCGCCCATGGGATCACTTTCACGGTAGCCCCAGACCCATTCGCGGTTTTCGTAGCACTTGTCACTCGTGACATTGACGATTGCCGCGACGGAACCGCACTGGCGCGCCGCTTCGAGGACGTTGACCGTGCCCATGACATTTGTAGCGTAGGTATCGACGGGCTGGCTGTAGGACAGCCTCACAAGCGCCTGGGCAGCCATATGGATAACGATTTCGGGCTTGAAGGCCGCCATGCTGGAACCCAGCGCTTGCAGGTCCCGCACATCACCATGTACGTGGCGGCAATGTCTTGCGACGTGCGCCTTGTCGAAAAGCGAGGGGTTCGATGGCGGCTCGAGAGCATAGCCGCAGACATCGGCCCCAAGGCTGCTGAGCCAGAGTGTCAGCCACGACCCCTTGAAACCGGTATGGCCTGTGACAAAAACCTTTTTGCCGTGCCAGAACCCACCCGTCATGGCCACACGCGCCAAGGCGCCTTGCCTGCCGCCCACATGGATTCCAGGACCTGCCTGTCGCGGATCGTGTCCATCGAATGCCAGAAACCTGTGTGCTTGTGAGCAATCAGTTCGCCGTCCGTCGCCAGCTTGCGGAGCGGTTCCTGCTCGAAAATGGTGGCATCACCTTCGATGTAGTCAAGCACGCTGGATTTCAGGACAAAAAACCCGCCATTGATCCAGCCGCCATCGCCCACCGGCTTCTCCAGAAACGACCGGACGACATTGCCGTCATCGATATTCAGCGAACCGAAGCGGCCTGGCGGCTGAACGGACGTTACGGTCGCCTTCTTGCCGGACGCCTTGTGCAAGGCGACCAGCCGGTCGATATCCACAGTGGCAACTCCATCACCGTAAGTAAGACAGAAATCATCATTGCCAATAAAGTCGCGCACGCGCCTGACACGCCCGCCGGTCATCGTGACATCGCCCGTATCCACGAGAGTCACTTTCCAGGGTTCGGCCGTTGATTCATGTGTTGTCACAGTCCCTGCGCCGACATCAATTGTCACACTGGACATATGTACGTTGTAGTTCAGAAAATATTCTTTTATCAGATAGCCTTTGTACCCGAGACATATGATAAATTCATTGAATCCATAGTGGCTGTAAATTTTCATTATGTGCCACAAGATCGGCTTGCCGCCGATCTCGACCATGGGCTTGGGCTTGAATTCAGTCTCTTCCGCCAGCCGGGTTCCAAGTCCACCCGCCAAAATAACGACTTTCATGACATCTCTCATCAAGTTCAATGGGACGCGGTCTATGAAATATCACGTCGTAAAACCCGAGAGGTCGCTTACACATCCGGACCATGCATGTCCATAATCATGTTGTCATTCCCGGAGAGGAAAAACGGGTTGCCCGGTTTGCCGCCACACAATAGAGCATGGTTGCACGAGACGAAAATCACCGGAGCAGGACGAGATTGATCGCCGCCACCCTTCATGCGGTCCCCGGGCCGGGGCTCGCAACACGGAGCAACCGTCACCCCACATGCACCGAAGTTGGAAAATATCCATCTCAGCAACAAAGACAATCATCTTTCAGGCCGAACAGGTTTGAAATATTCAAGGGCGCTGGAAAAGCGGCCGGAAAATGAACAGCATGCATATATCTGAAAAAAATAATCGTGATATCTATGTAATCACAGTTTTTTTCGTTATTACAACAATCATGTCTTTTATAAAAATCTATAATATGCGAGCTAATACATTTGATTTAGGGCAATACACATCATTTATTTCACAAATTAAAGTGGAAAATTTTTTACAAATATTATTTTCTACGCACGTTCAGCCGTTTTTATTATTTTTCAGCTTCCTTGCAGTGAATTCATATATTGATTATTCGCTCGTACTTTTTCAGTCGATTTCCGTCGCTCTGGGCGGGCTCATCCTGACGCGTGGCTGCCCTGAGGATTCCCGTTTTCCCGCTGCGCTGATCTATGTCTGCAGCCTCGCGGCCTGGTTCAGCGTTCTCAATGACTTTCATCTCGAACACCTGCTTTTTCCCCTGATCATCGGTTTCATGGCTCTGCTTGCCCATGCCCGCGCTGACCGATGGCCGATATTCGTGGTGCTCGCTGCCAGTATCTGTGCAGTCAAGGAACCCTATGCTCTCACGAGCGCTGCGCTCGGGCTCCTGATGGCCCTGCGCGGGAGGTCACTTCGCGTCCCGGGCCTCGCGATCGCCGCAGGCTCTCTGGTGTATTTTGCTGTCACGACCGGTTATCTCATTCCCGTCAACACGGATAACCGGCAGGTCGGCGCATTGTGGAGCCGCGGATTCGGCTACCTTGGCCAGTCGCCGGCCGACATGATTGTCACAATGCTGCGGAACCCTTTCTCCGTTGCCCAGCAGGCCTTCAGCTGGCGCAAGCTCGTCTTTTTCGGGGCATTGATCGGACCATTTGTTTATCTGCTGTGGCGGGTGCCCCTGGCGCTTCTTCCAGCGCTCCCCACGCTCGCCATCGTGTCATTGTCGGCAGACCCCAATCATGCCTACCTTGGCCACCACTACCCTGTCTCGGTGACGGCAACCCTCATGGGGGCTCTTGTCATGGCGTCGGGAGAAGAAGAAGACCTTAGCCGACGTCGCAAACTGCTGTTTTTCACTGCGGCAGGATCATTCGCCGCCCTGGTGCTTTTCGGCCCTGCGCCGGTGTCCCGCCTGTTCTGGTCCGGCCATGCATATGCTTACCAGTGGCAGGCCTATCTGCCCACGCAACGGTCAGCTGAAATCCGCCGGCTGATCGACCGCCACGTGCCTGCTGACCGCCGCACAGCCATTTCGGTTCAGAACACGATCCACTCCGAGCGGATTGCGGCAAGGCCGTTTGTCTTCGCATTCCCGGGCGGCGTCATGTCGCCTGAGCGGGTCCTGTCCGGTGTCGCCGTTCAGGTGCTGGGCGACACGGCAGCAGCGAAGCAAGGACGTCTCCTGGCAGACATGGTCATCATCGACCGCAAGCGGCCCCTCAGCCACCTCGACGAGGTCTGCGCCTGGAACGCCAATACCATTTGCGACGACGAAGCGTTCAAGGCGAGGTTTGACGCATCGATTGCAACGCTCGGCATATCCTTCGACCTCGTGGCGTCCTTTGACACATTTGCAATCTATCGCCGGAAGCAGTGACAAGACTGCTGTGCAGGAGGGCTGTCTGGTATGCCGCCGGCGCATGGGAACCGGCCCATGCCAGGTTGACAGGTCAAGGTGTAAAAATCTAAACCACCGGCACGAACAGCCGGGTCTCAAGGCCAAGCAATTGCAACACGGGACCGGGCAATTACGGGGGTTTTCAGCATTCTGGATATCGAGCGCTCTCCTGGCGTGCGGGAACCCGGATTTCTGATGCACTGAAGCATTCTCGGAAGCCTGTGCAT
Organism: uncultured Beijerinckiaceae bacterium; assembly: GCA_964247205.1. GTDB lineage: Bacteria > Pseudomonadota > Alphaproteobacteria > Rhizobiales > Beijerinckiaceae > JADCCX01. The sequence continues at coordinate 4,050 of CAXTUM010000036.1, read as the reverse complement.
ACTGAATTTGGCGAAGCAGAACAGACGCGATTGGTCAGCATGAAAAAAGTCCTTGTCACCGGAGCAGACGGGTTCATCGGATCCCATCTGACAGAGCACCTCGTACGGTCCGGGTACAATGTGAGAGCGTTCACTCTCTACAATTCCTTCGGCTCCTGGGGATGGCTCGACCGGTCACCGCCGGACATCAAGTCTTCCCTCGATATCTTTGCCGGTGACGTGAGAGACCCGAATGGCGTGAGAGACGCCATGAAGGGATGCGATGCCGTGCTTCATCTCGCTGCATTGATAGCGATACCGTATTCATATCACTCCCCCGACACCTATGTGGACACAAACATCAAGGGAACATTGAATATCCTCCAGGCGGCCCGCGATCTTGGCGTCCGGGTCGTTCATACCTCCACGAGCGAGGTTTACGGGACGGCGCAATTCGTGCCCATCACGGAGGATCATCCCGTTGTCGGCCAGTCACCCTATTCTGCCTCGAAGATCGGGGCGGATCAGCTGGCTATTTCGTTCTACAGGTCGTTCGAAGCTCCTGTTTCGATCCTGCGTCCGTTCAACACATATGGTCCGCGTCAGTCCGCGCGCGCCGTCATCCCCAGCGTCATCACACAGATTGCCGCTGGCAGCCGCAGCCTCAAGCTCGGCGCGCTGCATCCGACGAGGGATTTCAGCTTCGTCACCGATACCGCACGCGCCTTCGAGGCCGTCATGAACTGTGATGCATCCATCGGACAGGTTCTGAATGGCGGCAGCTGTTTCGAGATATCGATCGGCGATACGGTTTCGGCGATTGCGGACATCATGGGCGTCAACGTCGAGATCACCACAGATGAGCAGCGGTTGAGGCCGGAGAAGAGCGAGGTCGAAAGACTCTTTGCCGACAACAGCCGGCTGATGGACCTGACGGGCTGGGCGCCGCTGTACGGAGGGCTCGACGGGTTCAAGCGCGGCCTCAGGGAGACAGTCAACTGGTTCGCCGAACCGGCAAACCTCTCTGCCTACAAGTCCGACAGGTACAACGTATGAACCGCCCGGACGTTGGTGACATCGTATCGGCCCTGCGTGAGGTCTATGGTGTCAGGCAAGGCGACATTCCCCTGCACGCGCCGGTGTTTGGCGGACACGAGAAGCAGTACGTCGAGGATACGATCGAATCCACCTTCGTTTCCTCTGTCGGGGCCTACGTCAGCCGCTTCGAGGATATGCTGAAAGAGCGAACCGGCGCTGCCGTGGCAGTTGCCATGGTGAACGGCACGACGGCGCTTCAGATCGCGTTGCAGCTGGCAGGAGTGAAGCAGGGCGATCTCGTCATCACGCAGTCCCTCAGCTTTGTCGCAACAGCCAATGCCGCAAGCCATCTGGGAGCCGAGCCTGCCTTCGTCGATGTGGAGTACGAGACGCTCGGGCTATGTCCGCGGGCCTTGCGCCGCTTCCTCGAGTCCGAATGCGTCATCCAGGGCGGGACGCCGATGCACAAGCCTACCGGCAAGAGACTTGCCGCCTGCGTGCCGATGCACAGTTTCGGGATGCCCTGCAGCCTCATGGAAATCATGCATGTGTGCGAGGAATGGTCTATCCCTCTCGTCGAGGATGCAGCAGAAGCGCTGGGAAGCATGTATCAGGGCAAGCCGTGCGGCACGTTCGGCCTTGTGAGCTCCCTGAGCTTCAACGGCAACAAGATCGTCACATGCGGCGGCGGCGGCGCGATCCTGACGAATGACATCGAACTCGGCCGGCGCGCGAAGCATCTGACGACGACGGCCAAGCTGCCGCACCGCTGGCGCTTCACCCATGATGAAGTGGGCTTCAATTACAGGATGCCCAACATCAATGCCGCGCTCGGTTGCGCGCAGCTCGAGCGTCTGGACGAATTCATAGCCTACAAGCGGGATCTGGCCGACAGATACCGGCGGCGTTTCAGCGATATGGGAATCGCATTCCAGAACGAACCTGCGAACAGCAAGTCGATCTACTGGCTCTGCGCCATTCTCATGAAGGATGTCGAAGAACGCGATGCGCTACTCGAGGCCAGCAACAATGCCGGTGTCATGACGCGCCCGATCTGGGACCCGCTTCATCAGCTGCCGATGTACAGCAAGTCGCCACGCGGCGACATGAGCGTGACGTTGGACATCGCCAGCCGCCTCGTTAATATCCCGAGCGGATTTCGCGAGAAAAACCCCGCGACCGCACCGTAACTGGCGCTTCGTACCTGAGCCAGACAATGCACCGCTGCCGCTTTGCGGCGGTTGATGGAGAGTTCGATGCAGACAAGTCCTGCGGGCCGCTGCCACATCATCGCCGAGGCCGGTGTCAATCACAATGGCTCACTCGAACTCGCCCTGAAGCTGATCGACGCTGCTGCTGATGCGGGCGCGGATACGGTCAAGTTCCAGACATTCAAGGCCGACAAGCTCGTCACCAGAGACGCGCCAAAAGCCGCGTATCAGACACGCACCACCTCTGGCGATGCCGGACAATACGCGATGCTGAAGAAGCTTGAGCTTTCGGACAGCGCCTTTGCCGATCTGATCGCGCATGCCCGCAAGAGAGAGATTGCATTTCTGTCGACACCATTCGACGCGGATTCTGCCGCCCTTCTGGCTGGACTTGGCGTCCCCTCTTTCAAGGTGTCATCCGGAGACCTGACCAACCTGCCATTCCTGCGTGAACTCGCCCGGCATGGCCTTCCGGTCATGCTGTCATCCGGCATGGCCTCGATGTCGGAGCTGGATGAAGCCGTTTCGGCCTTGATGGCCGCAGGTCTCGGCCCGGAACAGCTTACGCTGCTTCATTGCACGACGGAATATCCTGCTCCGGTCAACGAGGTCAATTTGCTGGCCATGCTGACAATCCGGACAGCATTCCCGGGCATCACCGTGGGTTACTCGGATCATACCGAAGGTATCCACATTCCTGTCGCGGCTGCCGCGCTCGGCGCCAGAGTGATCGAAAAGCATTTCACGCTGGATCGCACCATGGAGGGGCCGGACCACAAGGCAAGCCTCGAACCCGCGGAGCTGAAGGCGATGATTGATGCCGTGCGCGCGGTGGAAGCAGCGCTCGGTGACGGCTGGAAGCGCCCGACAGCATCCGAACTGCCAAACCGGAGGGCTGCACGCAAGAGCATCGTTGCAGCCCGGGACATCAAGGCCGGGGAACTGCTGACCGCTGACAACCTGACGACACGCCGTCCGGGCGACGGCATATCTCCCATGCGCTGGGACGAGATCATTGGAACCGTGGCCCTGAGGGATATGCGCAAGGATGAGAAGCTGTAATGCCCCGGGACACGCCGCCCGGCCCTGCGCCGGGCAGTAGCAGTTACCTGAATGCCGTGTTCCTGGGTTACGTCGCTCCAGTCGCGATCATCAATCTCGGGAATGCCTGCGCCTACGCTTTCCAGGTCCTGCTGGCCCGTTGGCTGAGCCCGGAAGACGTTGGCGCCTTCAACGCGCTTCTTGCTTCCGTGACGTTGCTGGCGGCACCTGCCGCCGTGGCTCCTCTGGCGATCACGCGGATGCTGCCCATGCTTGAAAAGCATATGGGAGCTGCCGCGATATCCGCCCTTGCGGCCAGGACGGCAATAGCCACGATTGTCGGCTTTGTTGCCATCATGGCTGCCACGCTCGCCCTTGCACCGCTTGTCGGCGCGGTGCTGAAGATCGGGAGCGCTGTCACGCTCACGTGGTTTTCCGTGATGATGGCAGCCACTTTCGTCTATCCCGTTGCGGCCGGCTGGTTTCAGTCGCTGGGGCGGAACATTGCAATGGCGCTTGTGCTTGGCGGTGTTCCAATCTTGCGGTTCGTGACCGGGATCGTGCTGATCGTGCTGATGGGATTTGGCGTCAACGGCGCAATTGCAAGTGCTGCCCTGCCGTGCCTGATCATCTTCGCGCTCTCCCTGCTCGCGTTGCGTCCGCGGGGTGCTGCATGGCGTGTGAAACTGCCCCCGGAGGCCGTCCGTTCAACCCTGCGTTTCGTGCTCCCGGCGGCAGCGTCAACCACGCTGATCTATGCGCTCTTCAATCTCGACCAGAT
>CAXTUM010000035.1:0-10953 GCA_964247205.1 uncultured Beijerinckiaceae bacterium | reverse complement strand
GCGCTGAAGGATATCGCCGAGGGCAAGCCCTATGTCGATGACGGCGTGATGATCAACTCGCGCTTCCTCAACGGCATGACGACCGACGCCGCTTTCAACGAAGTCGCCAATCGTCTCGCCTCCGAATCGATGGCAGGACAGCCCGTGGCGAAGCGCAAGGTCAACTTTCGCCTGCGCGATTGGGGCATTTCCCGCCAACGCTACTGGGGCTGCCCGATTCCGGTGATCCATTGCGAGGTCTGCGGCGTTGTTCCCGTGCCGAAGAAGGACCTGCCGGTGAAGCTGCCGGACGACGTGACCTTCGACAGGCCGGGCAATCCGCTGGATCACCACCCGACGTGGAAGCATGTGGGTTGCCCCGGCTGCGGCAAGCCGGCCCGGCGCGAAACCGACACGATGGACACCTTCGGGGATTCCTCGTGGTATTTCGCGCGTTTCACCGATCCCTGGAACGAGGATGCGCCAACCACACCAGCCGCCGTCAATTCATGGCTGCCCGTGAACCAGTATATCGGCGGCATCGAGCACGCGATCCTGCATCTGCTCTATGCGCGGTTCTGGACGCGCGCCATGCACAAGACCGGCCACGCCGCCGTGGACGAGCCGTTCGAAGGCCTGTTCACCCAAGGCATGGTTGTCCACGAGACCTACAAGGCAGCAGATGGCGCCTGGCTGACGCCTGCCGAGATCAGGATCGAAAGCGGGGCAAATGGCCGCCGCGCCTTCCGCCTTTCGGACAGCAGCGAGATCGAAATCGGCGACATCGAGAAGATGTCGAAATCGAAGCGCAACACGGTCGATCCGGACGATATCATCGGCACCTACGGGGCCGACACCGCACGCTGGTTCATGCTGTCCGACTCCCCGCCCGAGCGCGACGTCAACTGGACCGAGGACGGCGTGCAGGGTGCTGGCCGCTTTGTGCAGCGGGCCTGGCGCATCTGCTGCGAGGTGGCGGATTTGCCGAAAGCCACGCATGCAAAAGACACGAATCAAGATCATTTCGGAGCCGATTCAACCGCAGTGCGCCGCGCGGCGCACAAGGCGCTGGCGGGCGTCACCGATGATGTGGAGCGCTTGCGCTTCAACCGCTGCGTCGCCCACATCTACGAGCTCTCGAACGCCATATCAGGGGTTCTGGCAAAGGGTGAGGTCAAGCCGGACATGGCTGCGGCCCTTCGTGAAGCCGCCACAATCTTCGTTCAGTTGCTCGCCCCCATGATGCCGCATCTTGCCGAAGAATGCTGGGTTGTGCTGGGCCATCAGGGTCTGGCAGGACAGGCCGCCTGGCCGGTGCTGGAAAAGGCGCTTCTGGTCGAGGACAGCTTCACCTATCCTGTGCAGGTCAACGGCAAGAAGCGCGCCGATGTCACGGTAAGCCGCACAGCCTCCAATCCGGAGATTGAAGCCGCGGTGCTGGCTGACGAAGCGGTTCAGCGCGCGCTGGAAGGGCGTCCGCCGAAGAAGATCATCATCGTGCCGTTGCGCATCGTCAACGTGGTGGGATAGGATTACCGCATGGTTCGCTTTTCACGCTCCACGATCATCATTGCCTTGCTCGGTCTCGGTCTCGGCGGCTGTTTGCGTCCGCTCTATGGCACGGCGGAATTCGGAGGCCTTGCTATCCAGCAGGATCTGGCCGGAGTCAGCGTTGATCTCCAGGGTGACCGGATGGCGCACTACATCCGCAATGAACTGGAGTTCAGCCTCCGGGGCGGCGATCCCAATGTTGCGCCTGTTACGCATAGATTGGTCGTGACTGCCAAGCAGGTCACCGCTGGAGCCGTGATCGACCGCATTACGGGCACTGCGGAAAGCGGGTATACGACGATTTCAGCCAAGTACTGGCTTTACCCCAAGGGCAATGCAAAGGCCGATACGGAAGGCGACGCCAGCGTTCTGGTCAGCTATGACCGCAGCCAGCAGCGTTTCGCCACCACGCGCGCCGCCCGCGATGCCGAGATTCAGGGCGCCAGGCAACTGGCGGAACAGATCAAGACACGCATTGCCTCGTATATGGCCAGCAAGCGCTGAGGCGCAATGGTCGCCATCGCAGCACGGGAAGCCGAAGCGTTTGTCAGAAGCGGCTTCGCACAATTCCCGATCATCCTGATTTACGGCCCGGATGAAGGTCTGGTATCAGAACGCGCGGCAGCCATCGCCAGGTCAACGGCCCAGGGTGATGCAGGCAACATACTGCGCCTCGACGGCGACGAAATTGCGTCCGATCCCATGCTCCTGCCGGATGAAGCCAACGCCATCTCCATGTTTGGCGGCATGCGCGCGATCCGCATCAGAGCCGGCGCGAAGAGCATCGTTCCTGGACTGGAGCCGCTTCTGGCCAACCCGCCGGTCGATGCCCGCATCATTGTCGAAGCCGGTGATATCAAGCCGAATCATGCCCTGCGGAATCTGCTGGAGAAGGGTAAGGGCACAGCCGCCTTGCCATGCTACGGGGAGGACGGCAGGGATATCGGGCGCCTGCTCGATGAAATGCTGCAGGACGCTGGGCAGATCATCACGGGCGATGCGCGGCTAGCCCTGACCGGTTCTCTGGGGCAGGATCGAAAACGATCCCGTATGGAAATTGAGAAATTAATCCTATATTCTCTTGACTTAAAGCAGATCCCGCTGGAAGCTGTGGAAGCTGTCGTTACCGACGCCGCTGCACTTTCTACCGATGCTGTGATCGACGCAGCTTTCCTCGGCAGACTGGATATCATTGAAACGGAAGCACGGCGTGTGCTGGCCGATGGCCTTGAATCCGGCGTTCTGCTCGGTTTCGCGCTGCGCCATGCTTTCCTGCTGCAAGCGATCAGGCGCGATATGGAAAGCGGTCGGAACGTATCCGAATCGGTCAAGTCCTTCCGCGTCTCATGGAAACGAGAAAAGGCTGTGACCGAACAGATCAGCCGCTGGACAGAGACTCGCCTGGAACGCGCCATTCAAATCCTGGGCGATGCCGTTTTGAACATCCGCCGCAATGCGGCGCTGTCCGAAGCACTGGCTGTCCGCTCGCTCTGGAGTCTGGCGCTATCTGTTCAGCGGCGCTGAATCATTGCCGCAGCCGGCGGCACAAGGCGTCGAGTTGCTCCAGCGTCTTGTACTCGATACTGACCACGCCGCCTCCGGCGCGGTGGCTGATCGACACGGCCAGACCGGTCACATCCGTCAGCGCCTTCTCCAGCGCCCTGGTATCGGCGTCCTTCTCAGGCTTTGGCTTGGCCGGTTTCGAACTGTCGCTGACACCTTCCGCCTCGCTCTGCACGATCCGCTCGACATCCCTCACGGTCAGGCCTTGCGCCACGATCTTGCGGGCGACGGCCTCGGGGTCCTGCACCGACAGCAGGGCGCGCGCATGCCCGGCAGAAAGATCGCCTGCACTGACCATCGCCCTGACGCTGGCCGGCAGTTTGGACAGCCGCATCGTATTCGCGACATGGCTGCGGCTCTTGCCGACGACCTTGGCGAGATCGAACTGGATGTAGCCGAACTGCAGCATCAACTGCTCGTAGCCTGCCGCTTCCTCCATCGGGTTGAGATCGGTGCGCTGCACATTCTCGATGATAGCGAGCTCGAGAGCTTCCTTGTCTTCCGCTTCAACCACGACGACCGGAACATCGTGGAGACCGGCGCGCTGCGCCGCCCGCCAGCGCCGTTCGCCTGCTATGATCTCGTAAACATCCGGCATGTCGCGCATGGGGCGGACGATCAGCGGCTGGATGATACCCTTTTCCCGGATGGAATCTGTCAATTCAGACAGATCAGTCTCAGCAAAGGCCTTGCGCGGATTCAATGGATTCGCCCTGACAAACTCGATCGGTACGGTCCTTTGACCACGCGCCTTCAGCAGCGCTGCTCCCTCATCAGCCGTATCCCCGATGAGGGCAGCAAGACCGCGGCCAAGCCGCGACGGGCGGGATTGGGGTGTTTCATCGGCCATCAGCAAACTCCTTGTTCGGCTTTCAGGCCGCAGCCTTCAGCTGTCTCTCGCGTTGGATCACCTCGGAAGCAAGCTTCAGATAGGCCTGCGATCCCGCACATTTCAGATCATACAGCAGGACAGGCTTGCCATGCGAGGGCGCCTCGGAAACACGCACGTTGCGCGGAATCACCGTATCGTAAACCTTGGACCCGAGAAACTGCCGCACATCGGCAATCACCTGCGCCGCAAGATTGTTGCGCGGGTCGAACATCGTGAGGACAACGCCGTGAATAGACAGACGTGGATTGAGGCTGTTGCGGACTTGCTCCACCGTACGCAGCAACTGGCTCAATCCCTCAAGAGCGAAGAACTCGCATTGCAGAGGAACCAGCACGGCGTCTGCAGCAGCCATGGCATTCACAGTCAGGAGATTGAGGGACGGCGGGCAGTCGATCAGGATATAATCGTAAAGCGCTCCCGGCGCAGGATCAGCTTCCAGCACAGCGACCGCATCCCGGAGGCGGAAGCTGCGATCCTTGTGAGACGCCAATTCCAGCTCCGCACCCAGCAAATCCATCGTTGACGGCGCAAGATGCAAGCGCGGCACGGCCGTCGGTACGATGGCCTGACGCAAGGTGGCATCGCCGAGCAGCACATCGTAAGTCGAGCAGCCGCGATTCCTGACGTCAAGGCCAAGACCCGTCGAGGCATTGCCCTGGGGATCAAGATCCAGAATCAGAACATTCTCGCCGATAGCAGCCAGGGCAGTCCCGAGATTGATCGCGGTGGTCGTCTTGCCGACACCGCCCTTCTGGTTAGCCACGACGAGAACACGGGGCTTTCCGGGAATTGCTGTCAGCATGATCAAGATCCTTCTGCACGAGGCTCAGGCCCCTCACATGAGAGACTTCTTTCGAGAGGCGGCCCTCACCATCACGATGGCAGCGGCAGCCTCGGTCTCACTATGAATCAGATCAGCGTCCAGATTCCAAGATATAGTTGCGCTCCGCAGCTCGTCATCAACATCCTGACCCTTCGGGAACATACCGATAGCGCCCTTGGCCAGCAGCGGCTCAGCCAGTTCCAGCAGGATATTCAAGGGTGCGAGAGCCCGGGCAGAAACGACGTCGAAGCGGTCAGGAAATTTCAAAACAACATCCTCAATCCGTCCCTGCAAAACGTCCGATGGCAGTCCTGCAAGACGTGCTGTTTCCCGTAAAAAAGCGCATTTCTTGCCGTTGCTCTCGACCAGCACCATCTGGAAACCCGGTTTTTCAGCAAATGCCGCCGCAACAACTAACCCCGGAAACCCTCCGCCGCTGCCGAGATCGATCCAGCGCAGAGCGTCCGGCGCAAGCGCAACCAGTTGCAGCGAATCCGCGATATGGCGCTGCCAGACCGAGGACATTGTACCCGGAGAGACAAGATTGATCCGCGCCTGCCATTTCTCCAGCTGGGACACAATGATTTCCAGCCGCCCGAATGTTTCACGTGAAACATTGCTGCGAATGCGGTCTGCGGCGAGATCTGGCTTCATTCCGAATCACCCGACAGCAACGTCGGCGCTGCGACGGCGGCGGGCATGAGCCGCAATCAATCCCAGAGCAGCCGGTGTCATTCCCTCGATCTGCCCGGCCTGAGAAATGGACCGGGGCCGAATCAGATTGAGCTTCAACCTGATCTCGTTTGACAGGCCGGGAATGCCGTCAAACCCGGCGCTGTCGAACACGGACAGATCCATCGCCTCATCACGCCGAATCCTCTCGACCTCATCCTGCTGACGGTCCAGATAAACCGCATAGCGTGCGTCAATGGCTATTTGTTCCGCTATCGAATCGGAAACGCCATTCAGTTCTGGCCAAACCTTCCGAATATGACTCCAGTCGAGGTGCGGATACGACAGCAGTTCAAAGGCTGAACGCCGTACGCCATCCTGATTGAGATTCAACCCGCATCGCCCGGCCTCGCTTGGTGTCACGGACAGGAACTTCAGTTGCTCGCTCACCTGCGAAAGCTGAAGAGCCTTGCTCCGGAAGAATGCAGCCCTCTCGCTGCCGACAATGCCGACTTCCGATCCAAATTCAGTCAGACGGATATCTGCATTATCCGCCCGCAGAGCCAGCCGGAATTCTGATCGTGACGTGAACATCCGATAGGGCTCAGTCACGCCTTTTGTCACCAGATCATCCAGCAATACACCGATATAGGAGTTCAACCTTGAAAACTGCACGCTGGATTGGCTGCCAGCACGCCTTGCCGCGTTCAGGCCCGCAACAAGGCCCTGCGCTGCCGCCTCCTCGTATCCAGTTGTTCCGTTGATCTGCCCGGCGAAAAACAGCCGGGGCAAACGCTTGGTCTCGAGCGATGGAAAGAGCTCGCGCGGATCAACGAAGTCGTACTCGATGGCATAGCCATATTGCTGGATCCGGACATTCGCCAATCCTGGAATCGTCCGGAGAAAGGCATCCTGAACGTCCCGCGGCAAGGATGTTGAAATGCCGTTGGGATAGATCGTATCAACATCGAGCCCCTCGGGTTCCAGAAAAATCTGGTGTCCGTCACGATCACCAAAGCGCACGACCTTGTCCTCGATGGAGGGACAGTAACGCGGCCCCCGCCCGTCGATTTGCCCGGAATAGACCGGGGCCCGATCGAGATTCTGCGCGATGATAGCGTGGGTTTCCGGTGTCGTGCGTGTGACATGGCAGGGCACCTGGCGCGCCGTGATCCGTGCAGTCAGCGACGAGAACGGTTCCGGCGGATCATCGCCGGGCTGCACATCCAGACCGGACCAGTTGATGCTGCGGCCATCAAGGCGCGCTGGAGTTCCGGTCTTCAACCGTCCAAGTGCAAAGCCGGAATGCTGCAAGCGCTCGGCCAGACGCACTGCGGGATTCTCTCCAATCCGGCCCGCCGATGTTCTGTCCGGGCCAAGATGAATGATGCCCCTGAGAAACGTGCCTGTTGTGATCACGACGGCCCCGGCTTCGAGGCGGCGGCCATCCGCTGTGATCACGCCGCCAATGCCATCAGGACCATCTATCAGATCGGCCGCCTCACCCTCGATCACGGACAGAGCGGGTGTATTCTCCAGCAGTTCACGGCTCATCGCCACGCGGTACAGCTTGCGGTCGATCTGGGCCCTGGGTCCACGCACCGCAGGTCCCTTGCGCCGGTTGAGCACGCGAAACTGGATGCCCGATGCATCGGCCAGCCGACCCATGATGCCATCAAGGGCATCGATCTCCCGCACGAGATGCCCTTTGCCCAATCCGCCAATCGCCGGATTGCAGGACATCACGCCGAGGTTGTCACGCCGCAAGGTGAGCAGTGCCGTCCTGGCGCCATAGCGTGCAGCTGCGGCAGCGGCCTCACAGCCGGCATGCCCGCCACCCACGACGATGACATCATAAGACTGACGATCATTCATGATGCAAAAAATCCTGGAGACACACGCAGACGTGTCTGTAACGAACACATTCCGGAATTCTTTATCACGTTTCAATAGCGAACCAACCCTCGAAGCCAGACAGATGTTTCACGTGAAACATTCAGGATGATGACTCACTTGCCAACACAGAACTTGCTGAAAATCGCGCTCAGGACATCTTCGACACCGATCATACCCACAACCGCAGCCAATGCATCATCGATCCGCCGGAGCTCCTCATCCACAAATTCTATGCCGAGAGCATGGGACTGCCGCGCTGAGCGACAGTGATCCAGCGCCCGGGCGATAGCTATCCGTTGCCTCTCCCGCGTAATCAACGGGAGTTCTTCGTTTGAAAAACCGGACATGTGCTCCGCTAAACGTTTCTGAAGCGAATCGAGTCCTGAACCTGTCTTCGCCGATATGGTGAGGTCGATGCCTGTGTCATGCATGACGGCGTTCTGATCAGATTTGGTTCGGACCCGAATCGACGGGACATGGCTCCAGTCCGGATCAACTGTAAAACCATGTTCGCCATCATCCAGAAGAAGCAGGAGATCGGCTGACGATGCAGCCCTGCGCGCACGGTCTATACCGATCTTTTCGATTGGATCGCTCACGGCATTGCGCAATCCGGCGGTGTCTTGCAGCACTACGGAGAAGCCCTCGATATCCAGTTGCACCTCGAGAACATCACGGGTTGTTCCCGCATGCTCCGTAACGATAGCAATATCACTGCCGGCCAGGGCATTGAGCAGGGTCGACTTCCCGACATTGGGGGCGCCGATGATGGCAACACGCAAGCCATCCGCAACGATCCGCCCGTGTTTCGCCTTTTCCAGTGCGGCGGTAAAGTCCATTTCGAGTCGTTGCAGAACCGAATCGATTCCTGACGCTGCATTTTCGCCCACATCGCCTTCATCGCTGAAGTCGATTTCTGCCGCGACAATGGCCCGGGCTTCGATCAGCCACCCGCGCCATTGCCGGACGCTTCCCCCGAACGCACCTTCCAGACCGTGCAGGGCCAGACGGCGCTGCTGCTCGGTGTCCGCCGCAATCAGATCACCCAGAGCCTCGACCTGCACCAGATCGAGCCTGCCATTCTCGAGCGCCCGCCGGGTAAATTCCCCCGCTTCAGCAAGGCGGAGGCCGGGTTGTGCCGCAAGGGCGTCCAGCACGGACCTCACCACTGCGCGCCCCCCGTGAACCTGAAGCTCGACAGAGGCCTCACCCGTGAAGCTGGCGTATTCTGCAAAACGGATGACAAGCCCGCGGTCCAGCCGCTGCAGCCCGTCAGGCGCGTGCAGTGTCATCAGACTTGCGACACGGAATGGCGGCAGCCGCCCGGCCAGCGCCAGCAAGGCGGCATCAGCCTGCGGCCCGCTGATCCGGATCACGGCAACACCAGCCCTGCCCTGTCCGGATGAGACCGAGAATATGGTTTCACCCGAAGACTTTGCGGGGAGTTCGCTGGAAGACATGGATTGATTCGTCTGCTCTGATGTAATGCTCGACCCCCACGCCGTAGACAATTTGCCGCAAGGATGCAAAAAAGCGCATCAAACTGGGATGGGTGACGCCGAGTCGCATTGCCTTTTTGCCTGATTCGCAGCAACAGCACAGACCGGGCCAGTGATATGATCACATGTGATTGTTTCACGGGTTTTGAAACAGCGAGAAGGGGCTGCCAACGGGCAGCTGAGAGACAATGTCATCTATGACTGCCGAAGGTAGCCGCCGCGATTTTCTTTATCTTGGAACAGGCGTTGTGGGCGCAATCGGCGCAGCCTCCGCAATCTGGCCTTTCGTGGCGCAGCTTGGGCCCGATGGGGAAACCCGCGCAGCCGGTGCGCCTGTCGAGGTTGATCTGTCACAAATCCCCGAAGGACAATCGATCACCCTGAAATGGCGCGGCCAGCCGATCTTCGTGCGTCACCGCACGGAACAGGAAGTGAAGGCCGCCGATGCCGACGATGGCAAGAGCATGCCCGATCCGATGCCCGACGCGGGTCGCTCCGCAAAGTTCAACGGCAAGATCCAGTCGAAATGGATTGTTGTGCAGGGCTCCTGCACCCATCTGGGCTGCATCCCCGTGAAGAATTCCGGCGACTACAACGGCTGGTACTGCCCCTGCCACGGTTCGCATTATGATAATGCAGGCCGTATCCGGAAGGGGCCGGCCCCCAAGAATCTCGTTCTTCCGGAATATGTCTTCCTGAACGAAAGCAGCATCCGCATCAACGGCACGCGTTCAGCGGCCTGACGACAAACGGGATCAAAGACAATGCAAGGCCATTCAACTTACGTTCCGAAATCTTCCGCAGCCAAGTGGTTCGAGGCACGCCTTCCCATCATAGGCATGATGCACTCGTCCTTCGTGTCCTACCCGACACCGAAGAACCTGAATTACTTCTGGACCTTTGGCGGCATCCTCATGGTGATGCTGACGTCGCAGATCATCACCGGTATCGTGCTGGCCATGCATTACACACCGCATGTGGATCACGCTTTCGCGTCGGTCGAGCACATCATGCGTGATGTCAATTACGGCTGGCTGATCCGCTATCTGCACATGAATGGCGCGCACATGTTCTTCTTCGCGGTGTATCTGCATATATTTCGCGGCATGTACTATGGCTCCTACAAGGCCCCGCGCGAGATTCTCTGGATCCTCGGCGTCGTCATCTTCCTGCTGATGATGGCGACGGCCTTCATGGGCTATGTGCTGCCCTGGGGCCAGATGTCGCTGTGGGGCGCAGTGGTCATCACCAACCTGTTCTCGGCCATTCCGGTGGTTGGCCAGACAATCGTCGAATTCCTCTGGGGCGGCTACGCGGTCGATAATCCGACGCTCAACCGCTTCTTCTCGCTGCATTACCTGCTGCCCTTCATGATTTTCGGCGTGGTCATCCTCCACGTCTGGGCCTTGCATGTCGTGGGCCAGAACAACCCGACCGGCGTCGAGGTGAAGAGCCTCTCGAAAGATACGGTGCCTTTCACGCCCTACGCCACGGTGAAGGATGCCTTCGCCATGGTCTGCTTCTTCATCTTCTTCCTGTTCTTCGTGTTCTATCAGCCTAACCAGCTGGGACACGCCGATAATTACATCATGGCGGATTCACTGAAGACGCCTGCGCACATCGTGCCGGAATGGTATTTTCTGCCCTTCTACGCCATTCTGCGCTCGGTCCCCGACAAGCTGGGCGGCGTGATGGCGATGGGCGGCGCTGTGGTCATCCTCGCGTTTCTGCCATGGCTCGACACCTCGAAGATCCGCTCCGGCAGCTTCCGCCCGGCCTTCAAGATTTTCTTCTTTGTTTTCGTGGTCGTCACTGTCCTTCTGGGCTGGGTCGGTTCGCAGGACACAGGCGCTCCTGTCCTGAAGTTTGGCGAGAACACAGTGCTGACCATGGTTGGGTTCGGGCAGATCCTCACGATCTACTATTTCGCCCATTTCCTGATCATCCTGCCAATGCTCGGCCTGTTCGAGAAGCCATTGGCACTGCCAGCGTCCATCGCAGAATCGATACTGGGCGGCGGTCATGGCATGCCGTTGGGTGCGGCAGCCTCTCCCGAGACCAAGGGCTGAGGCCAGGTG
>CAXTUM010000034.1:0-11032 GCA_964247205.1 uncultured Beijerinckiaceae bacterium | reverse complement strand
GTGCTGCTGCCGACCATGGCGAAACGCATCGCCAGCGAGGATTTTGCGGGTGCTCATGATGCGCAGAACCGCACGCTGGCACTCACTTTGCTGTTGGCTGCACCCTTCTGGGTGGGGACGCTGATGATCCCGGAACTGATCATCCGCGCCGTGTTCCAGCGCGGGGCCTTCGACGACAATGCGGTGCGCGAGGCATCCCAGGTGCTGTCAGCCTATGGCGTCGGCCTGATTGCGGCGGTGTCGATCCGTTCCGTGGTCGCAAGCTTCCATGCCAGAGGTGATACAAAAACACCGATGCTGGTGTCACTGGGGGCAGTTGCGCTGAATTTGGCGCTCAAGTTCGCCCTGGTCGGCAGCTTCGGCGTCATGGGTCTGGCGCTGGCGACCGCGCTGGGGGCGACACTGAATCTGGCGGTTCTGGTCTGGCTGGCGGATAAGCGGCAATGGATGGAGCCCGATGGAACCCTCGGCCGCGCCATCGGCTGTGCCGCTGCGGCGTCGCTGGCGCTCGCTGTTCTGTTGCTTGTGACCTATACACCCCTTGCGCAGGCCCTGCAGGGTGCCGGTTTCAGCAACGAACTGCGGCTTCTGGCGCATGGCATCACCGGGGCGATTGTCTATGGCGGTACGGCTCTGGTGATGATGAAGGTATCTGGCCTCAGTCTGCGGCGATGAGAAACAAGTGAAAACTGCAGGAAACATCGCCATCATCGGCGGCGGGCCGGCTGGACTGGCAGCCGCCGGTCATCTGGCTGACAGGGGTCATCGGGTCACGATATTCGACAGCATGCCTTCCGTTGGCCGCAAGTTCCTGCTTGCCGGACGCGGCGGCCTGAACCTGACGCACAGCGAACCGCTGGATATCTTTCTCACGCGCTATGGCGCTGCCGAACAGGCGCTCTCGCCGCTGATCCGCCAGCTTGATCCTGCGGGTCTGCGGGAATGGTCGCATGCGCTGGGCGAAGAGACCTTCATCGGCTCCAGCGGGCGGGTGTTTCCGAAATCCTTCAAGGCCTCGCCGCTGTTGCGGGCCTGGCTGCGGCAGCTTGGCGACAAGGGCGTCACCTTGCGCACGGGGCATCGCTGGACGGGATGGAATGAGGCAGGCGCACTCCGGTTCGAGACTGCGGAAGGTATGGTCGAGATCAATCCGGACGTAACGCTTCTGGCCCTCGGCGGCGCGAGCTGGCCAAGGCTGGGTTCAGATGGCGGCTGGGCACCATTGATGGTTAAGCGGGAGATCGCGATATCGCAACTGCTTCCCGCAAATTGCGGCTTCACCGTGGCATGGTCCAGCGTTCTGACGCAGCGCTTTGCCGGCGCCCCGCTGAAGCGCATCGCCATCACCTTTGCGGGTCACACGGTGCGGGGCGAGGCGATGATCACCGACGAAGGTATCGAGGGCGGTGCGATCTATGCGCTGTCGTCGCACATTCGCGACAGCGTGATGCGGGATGGCAATGCCACGATCACCATCGATCTCCGGCCGGATATGAATGCCGATGCGCTTGTCGCCAGGCTGTCAACCCCCCTGAAAGGTGAGAGCTTCTCCAACCGTCTGCGCAAGCAGATCACGCTGCCTCCGGTGGCTTTGGGCCTGCTGTACGAGGCGGAGCCGAACGCGGCACGGCTTCCACCGGCAGCACTTGCAGCGCTGATCAAGGCATTGCCGGTGAAGATCAAGGGCGTGCGGCCAATTGACCGCGCAATCTCGACGGCAGGCGGCATCCGCTGGGACGAACTGGATGATCATCTGATGCTGCGGCGAGCGCCCGGTGTCTTTGCGGCTGGCGAAATGCTGGACTGGGAAGCGCCAACAGGCGGTTATCTCCTGCAGGCCTGTTTCGCCACGGGAATTGCCGCCGCGCGAGGCATCGACCGCTATCTCGAAGGCAGGCTCAGCTGAGACTGGACAGCGTCTGCTTCCGGTCGCGCACCACATCCCGCGCCTTGGCGAAAGCCATGGTGAAGGCTGTCATGGCTGAGGCATCGACATCATGGTCCATGGCTGCCCTGAGCGTTTTTCTGAAAATCACATCCACTTTCTCTTCGGTGGCCTGCAAGGCTGGCAGATCATCCGCCACTGGCGCGCTGGCGATCAGCTCTTCCAGTTCCGCGAGCATCCGCAAGACGCCCTCCCGGGTACGCGCTGCCGCATAGCTCAGATAACCCGCGAGCACTGATCCTCCCAACCCGAGGCCCATGAGGCCGATATAGAACCAGTCTCCGTAGCGTTCGAGGAACGTCGTGGTGTTGCCATCGAGATAGGTGATGGTGCCGGGATGGATCGGGATCGGGCTGGTCTTTTCCTGATCCGGCGCTTCCATGCGCGAGGCCAGCGGCGCTTCGGTTGCCATTTGCGCCTTGGCATTCAGGATGACACGGGTAAAATCGGAAACAGTCGCATCCGAAAGGTTTTTCGATGCCAGAAGCTGGTGCGACACCATGATCGTCGGCGTATCCTGTTCCGGTCTTGGTGTTGGCCCGCCAAACAGGCCGCGGACCAGCGTATCCGCTTCCAGCAGAGGGTCACGCTGCTCGATGGCGCTGGTTTCCGGGATAGGGATGAATGCAACACTGCCTTTCCCGGCCTCCGTCACAAGATTGACGATCTCGAACAGCAGGCGACCCGACGTCGGGCCGACAGCGAAGACGGCGTGGATTTTCCCCTGATCGAGTGCTGAGCGCAGATCCTGGGTTCGCACGGATTCGATCTTGATGTCGTCTTCCGCAAGCCCGGCCTGTGCAGCCACCAGCTTGAGAAGCCGCGCGTTCGGCATGTTATCGCGTGCCAGAGCGATGCTCTTGCCCTTGAGATCAGCGAGTTGCGCGATGCCAGTGCCCCCGGGAGCGACAAGGATCGCATGGTTCATGTGCATGATCGCCACAGTGGCCCCGTTACGGGGAAAAGCGCTGTCCGTCCTGACAACGGCCAGATCCACCTTGCCCGCATCCAGCGCCGCTGAACTCTGGGCCGACCCTTCGGTGATGATCAGCTTCAGGCGAAACGCCTCGCGCTCGCGCTGCAGCGTCTGTACTGCCGCCGAAATAATGCGGACATTTTCGTTGGAAACCGGACCGACAGCCACGCGCAATGTCGTTGGCAAGGTCGCGATAAAATAGCTCAGCGCGCCGAGGCCCACAATACCAAGCACGATGGCGATCAACGCCAGAAACGGGTGCCGCATGCGATCTTCTCTCCTGAAGGATCAGGACTTCCATATGCAGTATTCGGCGAAACCAAGGCGGTTTGCAATTGTTCTGGTTTGCGCACTTGCACTGTGCGGCAGATTACCCTCAATTCGGGCCAGAAACAGCGAATATGTGAGTGAGATGCTAGATTTCGAACTTCTCGTGGATGGCAGGAACATCGTCGGCGAAGGCCCGACCTGGGATGACCGCAGGCATTGCCTGTGGTGGACTGATATCATGAGCAAGATGCTGTTCAGGCTGGACTGGCCCAGCCGCGAACTGGCGTCCTTTCCCATGCCGCGGCGGCTGGGATCGCTTGGCCTGTGCGAGAGCGGACGCCTGATCCTGGCTTTCGAGGACGGTGTTTTCCTGCATGAACCCGGTTCGGACCGCTTCGATCTCCTCGCCAGCATCGAGCCGGAGATCATCACGAACCGCCTGAACGACGGCAAGGTCGGGCCTGATGGCGCTTTCTGGGTCGGTTCCATGGATGAGCGCAGCCCCCGGCAGCCGACGGGCGCGCTTTACCGGGTAACAATGAAAGGCGCGGTCAAACAATTCGGCGATGTTATCGTCTCGAACGGGTTGGCATGGTCCCCGGACGGCAAGACCATGATCCATACCGATTCGAGCGTTCCGGCTATCGATGCCTGGGATTTTGATGCAGCGACGGGAGCCATCAGCAACCGGCGGCGCATCGCGCGGCCCACCAACGAGATCGGACGCCCGGACGGCGGAGCCTTTGATGCCGAGGGGCTCTACTGGTCAGCGGGGGTCTCGGCGGGCCATCTCAACGGCTGGGACATGACGGGCGCTCTCGTGAAGCATCTGCCCCTCCCCTTGCCGCATCCGACCATGCCCTGTTTTGGCGGAGCTGATCTGAAAACCGTGTTCATCACCAGCCTCAGATCGATGGGGGCTCAGACTGATCTCGAGAAGTGGCCGCACTCCGGCGGTTTGCTGGTGGGTGATCTTGGTGTCATGGGTGCGCCCATAGCCCGGTTCAGAGATATCTGACCGGCGTCAGATCAGGTGCAGCGCCTTGGCCGATTTGCCCTGAGCCAGCGCTTCGATCAATTGCATCTGGCGCGGCAGGCAGATCGTCTTGAGATCATATTTTCCCATGATCCCCTTGCGCGCGGCTTTCCTCAGAGGGGCGAATTTCCCTGGATCTGCCAGAGCCCGGGTGATGGTCTGCACCCACCCGTCGACATCAAAGAAGTCGACCAACAGGCCATTCTTGCCATGGGTGAGGGCCTCTTTGACCGGCGGCGTGGATGAACCGATGACGAGGCATTCCGCCGCCAGAGATTCCAGCATCGACCAGGACAGCACGAAGGGGTAGGTCAGGTAGGCGTGGGCGCGGCTGACCTGGATGAGTTTGCGGTATTCCGGATATGGAATGCGTCCGAGGAAGGCGATGCGCGACATGTCTAGCTTGTCGCCGACCTCCTTCATCATGACTTCGCGCCAGTTCTTGCCGTCTTTCGGCATGGACCCGTAGCTGACCTCGTCACCGCCGACGATCAGCGTTATGGCGTCGGGGCGCGCCTTCTGGATTCCTGGCAGCGCGCGCATGAAGACGTGAAAGCCGCGGTAGGGCTCGAGGTTGCGGTTGACGAACGTGAGAACCTCGTCCCCAGCCTTGACACTGCGGCCATCGGGCAAGGTGAAGACAGCGGCGGCGTCTGGGATGATGAAATCCGTGTTGATGCCGTCAAAAATGACGCTTGTTTTCGGCAGGTAGATTTCCGGAAGCGAGGATTTCTGCCATTCCGTCGGGCTGTAGCACCAGTCAGCCACGTCGAGCGCGGTCAGATGATTGATGTTCTTGGAGCGCGTGCGCATGCTGACCCGCAAGGGATCACCGAGAAATTCCGGGTCGAAATTCGTATCCTGTCCCACAGGACGGTAGAAGAATTCCATGAAAGCCAGGACCCTGGCCTTGGGCCAGATATCCTTGAGATAGAGATGCTCGCCCCAGCCGGGGTGCACGATGATGACATCCGGGTTGAAGCCTTTTCGCTGCAGCTCAAGCGCGGCGGCGGCAGCGGCTTCCGCCCGCAGTATCTTGGTCTGGAAATCCTGCAGCAGCGGCGGGACATCCCTGGCGGGCTGACGCTTCACTGTGTAGCGGGCGACGATGACGCCGGGTGTCTCGTAATCCGGCTTGTTGATGCACAGGGCGACAACCCGGTGGCCCTTCAGCGACGCGAGGGCGGCTGCGGAATAGCGGAACTGTCCGGGAAAATTCTGGTGCACAAACAGGAAGTTCAAAGGACGTTACTCCACAAGAATGCCAGCAGACAGGAATACCCGGAGAATCGCCGTGAAACGTTACTATTCCATATCGGCGCGACCGCCCCTCAGCTTCTTCACCCCGCTGCGAACGGCCTTTGATGTCAGCCGCCGTTCGACCGCCCCCTTGGTGGGTTTGGTCGGACGGCGCTTTGGCGGCGGCGGCTTCGCCGCTTCACGGATCATGGTGACCAGGCGCTGGACGGCGTCCTCCCGGTTCTGCTCCTGCGAGCGGAAACGATCGGCGGAAAGCACGATCACGCCGTCCTTGGTCAGTTTGCGGCCCGCAAGCTTCATCAGGCGCACGGCGATATCGGCTGGCAGCGACGGGCTGTGCCGGGCGTCAAACCGCAATTCACAGGCCGTCGCGACCTTGTTGACATTCTGGCCGCCGGGCCCCGACGAGCGCATGAAGGACAGGATGATCTCGCTGTCCTGAAGGGCGATGAAAGGCGTGATCTCGATCATGATCCCTGGCTATCGCGCCAGCTGTGTTCTGGCAAATTGTACCGCAGACTTTACGGCCTCTCCTGAACATGATTATTGCATGGTGCAAAGCAGCGCTTCCGGCGGGAAGTGCGCGATGCACTCGCCATATCGAACGAGACATTCGCCAAAGAGCTCCAGACCATGCGCATCGAGAATGATCCCAAGCTTGATTTCAAGGACGTGCTGATTCGGCCCAAGCGCTCCACGCTTTCAAGCCGCAACGATGTCACGATCGAGCGCACGATTCCCTTCCGCCATGCCAAACGAACCTGGAGCGGCTTTCCGCTGATCGCCGCGAACATGGATGTCACGGGGACGATCCCCATGGCAATTGCATTGCGCAAGCACGGCGCGATGGTCGCTTTGCACAAGCATTACCCTGCGGAGGAACTGATAGCATTCTTCAATTCGGATGACAGTGCCAACACCTTTTACACCATCGGTACGAACGAAGCCGATCACGCAAAATTCCGGGCAGTGAAGGCGAAGGCCCCGATCCCGATGATCTGCATGGATGTCGCCAATGGCTACACCGAGAGCTTTACCGACATGATCAAGCGCGTACGCGACGAAAACCCCGAGGCCATCATCATGGCGGGCAATGTCGTGACGGGTGACATGACCGAGGCGCTCGTGCTGGCAGGCGCCGATATCGTCAAGGTCGGCATCGGCCCCGGCTCGGTCTGCACCACGCGCAAGATGACCGGTGTGGGCTATCCGCAGCTATCCGCGATCATCGAATGCGCCGATGCCGCCCATGGCCTCAAGGGGCAGGTCTGCGGCGATGGCGGGCTGACTGTGCCGGGCGATGTCGCAAAAGCCTTCGGCGCGGGAGCGGATTTCATCATGATGGGCGGCATGCTCTCGGGCCATGATGAATGCGAGGGCGAGATCATCTACGAGGAGCGCGGGGGAAAGAAAGTCCCGGTCCGCATGCAGTTCTACGGGATGTCTTCGGATACCGCGATGAAAAAATACGCAGGTGGCGTTGCCAAATACAGAGCTTCCGAGGGCAAGACGGTCGAGGTGCCCTATCGCGGTCCCGTCAGCGGCACGATGCTGGAAATCATGGGCGGCGTGCGCTCGATGATGACCTATATCGGCGCGGTCAGCCTGAAGGAGGTGCCCAAGCGCACCACCTTCATCATGGTCGGCGCGCAACTCAACACCGTTTTCGGCCAGAGCTGAGAGCCATTTGCATGAGCGTGAAATCCGCCTTCGCCGCCCTTGACCGTCATGCCAGGCGCATGAAAACCGCGTCGCTGCGTGATCTCTTCGCGGCTGATCCCAAACGCTTTGACCGGTCCAGCATCGCCGGTGCAGGACTCAACCTGGATTTTTCGAAGAACCTTGTGACAGCCGAGACGCTTGATCTGCTCGTCAAGCTTGCGGATGCGTCCGATCTGAAGGCGCGGCGCAAGGCGATGTTTGCGGGCGAGGCCATCAACACCACGGAAGGCCGCGCCGTGTTGCATACGGCACTCAGGGCCAATGGTGCCAGCCGGGCAAAAGTGGATGGCGTGGCGGTTGATCCGCTGATCGCGGGCGAACTCGCGCGTTTTCTGGCCTTCGCCGAGGATGTGCGCTCCGGTCGCTACGCAGCCGCCGATGGCAAGCCTTTTACGGATGTCGTCAACATTGGCATCGGCGGCTCGGACCTTGGCCCTGTGATGGCCGTGCTGGCGCTGGCGCCCTATCACGATGGCCCGCGCGTGCACTTCGTCTCGAACGTGGACGGCGCGCATCTCGCTGATACGCTGAAGACGCTTGATCCGAAGCGGACGCTGGTGCTGATCGCCTCAAAGACCTTCACCACGCAGGAGACGATGGCGAACGCCGTTTCGGCGCGCAACTGGGCCGAGAAGGCTCTGGGCAAGGCGAAGGCGGGGCAGCATTTTGCGGCGCTGTCGACGGCCAAAGCGAAGGTGGAGGCCTTTGGTATCGACCCCTCCCGCATGTTCGGTTTCTGGGACTGGATCGGAGGGCGCTATTCCATCTGGTCCGCGATCGGCCTTTCGCTGGCCCTCGCGATCGGCGCGGAAAACTTCAAGGCCTTCCTCGCAGGCGCAAAAACCATGGACGATCATTTCCGGAAGGCTGCGCCCGCGAAAAACCTGCCGGTCATGCTGGCGCTTCTGGGTATCTGGAACCGCAATGGGCTCGGTTTTACCGCCCATGCCGTGCTGCCCTATGAGCAGCGTCTCACGCGGTTTCCGGCCTATCTCCAGCAGCTTGATATGGAATCAAACGGCAAGAGCGTTTCCCTCCAAGGCAAGCCGGTTGCAATGGCCACCGGACCGCTCGTGTTCGGCGAGCCCGGCACCAACGGGCAGCATGCATTCTATCAGCTTATCCATCAGGGCACCGATGTGATCCCCTGCGATTTCCTCATCGGGGCCGAGGGCCATGAGCCCGGATTGGCGCATCAGCACAAGCTCCTCATCGCCAATTGCCTGGCGCAGACCGAGGCCCTGATGAAAGGGCGCACGCTGGCGGAAGCCAGGGCGCAGCTGAAGGCGCAGGGGCTTGCGCCTGCCGCCATCAACCGGCTGGCGCCGCACAAGGTGTTTCCGGGCAATCGCCCGACAAACACAATCTTTTACCGCAAGCTCTGCCCGGCCACGCTGGGAGCGCTGATCGCGCTCTACGAGCACAAGGTCTTCGTGCAGGGCGTGATCTGGAACATCAATTCCTATGACCAGTGGGGCGTGGAGCTTGGCAAGGAGCTTGCAAGCAGCCTGCAGCCTATGGTCGAAGGGCGGGAGAAGACGACGGGGCGCGATTCCTCGACGGCTGGCCTGATCAGGGCGCTCGCCAAGCTTACTGGATAGGATATCAGAAAATGTCAGAACCCGCGCAAAAGGACCATATCATCGAGCGAACCCTCGAGAAGTTCCTGTTTGCGAGCCGTTGGCTGCTCGTTCCGTTCTTCGTGGCCCTTGTCGCGTCGCTCGTTGTCCTGATGTTCAAGGCGCTGCAGGAACTCTGGCATTTCATCACGCACGCCTTCGTGGCCACCGAAAGCGACGTGATCCTCGGTGTCCTGGCGCTGATCGACCTGACCCTGACCGGGTCGCTGATCCTGATCGTGATCTTCTCGGGCTACGAGAATTTCGTCTCGAAAATCCAGCATTCAGACCACGAGGACTGGCCGGAATGGATGAGCAAGATCGACTTCTCGGGCCTCAAGCTCAAGCTGCTGTCATCCATCGTCGCCATTTCGGCCATTCAGGTGCTGAAGGCCTTCATGAACATCAAGAATATCAGTGACCGCGAACTGATGTGGTATGTCGGTATCCACATGATGTTCGTACTATCCGGCGTGTTCATGGCCTGGACGGACAAGATCAGCGGCGAAGGGCACGCGGCCAAGAGCGATGCGAAGAAAGACGGCTACCAGACCGGAGGCGGGCACTGAAACCGCGTTACCCATCCTTGCAGATTTTCTGCAACGCCTGCCATTCCGCCGCGTTCAGCAACGGCGTTCTCGGGCCCGACGGCGCCCTTCCATTGATCGCGGCGATGCGGTCATCGGTCACCGGATGACTTAGCACAAGCTCCAGCTGACGTTCGCCCGGCGAACTGGCGACACGGCGCAGGAAGGCGCCCAGCGCCTTCACGTCACCGCCCGCCTTTGTCATCACATCGATGGCAAAATCGTCGGCCTGCGACTCGTTCTCGCGGGAATAACGGCTGCCCAGCAGGAATTTGGTGCCGATGACGAGCGCCCCTGCCCCGGTAAAGTCACCCAGCAGCGTGCCGACCAGAAACGAAATGCCGCCCGCATGGATGATGCCGCGCATGGCGTCGCGGTGCGCCACATGACCCATCTCATGGGCCAGAACACCGGCGACTTCATCCGGGCTTCTGGCCCGTTCGATCAGCGCGCGCATGAAGACGATCTTGCCGCCGGGCAGCGTGAAAGCGTTCTGGACATTGGAATCCAGCACCTTCACATCAATCTCACCGGGAAGGCTTGCGTGGCGCGTGAGCCGCTCCACCATGGCCTGCAATGCCTGTTTACCGGGACCATTGCCCTCGGCTCCACAGATCTTGCCCGGACCGTCCGTCAGTTGCCGCAGGACCTCGCCCTCGACGGCCTTGCCCAGCGCCACCTCGGTTTTCCACGGAACGACAGGAGCGAGATATGTGGCCAGCGCGGGAATACCATAAATCACCAGCCCCACCATCGAGACCACGGCGGCCAGGGACCAGCCGATGATCTTCATGCGCATGCGGCCGCGTTCCTGCTGAGTGCCGCCCAGCGACGGACAGCGGGCCTTCAGGGCCGCCGCGAAATCCGCATCGTGGATTTCCAGCACCTCGCCGGTGTGCGAGCGGCTTTCCTCCCGGTGGAACCTCAGGGGGAGAGATCCGTCTTCCTCAAGGCGCACGGACCCATAATCCCAGTTGAAGAACGGTCCGCTATCAACCGACAGGCTGATGCCCTTCGCGGCGAGTGACAATTCGGCCTTTCGCGCGATGGGCCTCAACCCGTCAAAATAGATGGCTGACCCCTGCATCAGACGCCCCCGAAATCGAGCGCATCGGCGAGGCCTTCGCCGGTTGCGGCTTCCGGCAGGACGCCGCTGCCAATGATCTGGTCCACGGCGGCAAGGTTCTCGATACTCAAGGTGGCAACTGCATGCCGCCAGTAGCCCTGACTCAGGATAAGTTCTTTCGCTACGGCGAAAACGGTGACTCCGCCGAGATACAGGATCGCGGGCAGTGCAAGCACGCCGAACGAAGCCGATCCACCCCTGAGATGGCCTATAAGAGCAGGCGCGAGAAAGAACAGCAGGATCCCGACAGCCACGAGACCAGCCAGTGTGAGGCCAATCAGCCTGGCGAACAGGATATAAAGCCGCTTCGTTTCGAATGACGAGACCAAACGGACGGGACCGATGGAGGTGCCGTTGGTGAAAGCACGAAACTCTGCCGCCCGGTAGAGAGGCCACATCAAAAGGGGCCATAGTACGCCGAGGATGATCAGGAAGGCAGCAAAGCCGATAACCTTGAAGCTTTCAAATGAGTCTTTAGCCATCGCAGTGCT
>CAXTUM010000033.1:0-11068 GCA_964247205.1 uncultured Beijerinckiaceae bacterium | reverse complement strand
GTGCGCACTTGCCCCAGAAACGCCGCCCGCGATCCCGGTGTCGCACGGCCTTCTACTGTTCCCGACGCTGGTTGGAACCGCACTCTTCATCGCAAGCCAACTGCCGCCGATGTTCGGGATCACGATGGCGATCTATTTTGCGCTGAATCTCGCCTATACATTCTATCTCAAGCGCAAACTGCTCGTGGATGTTCTGGCTTTGTCCGGCGCCTATACGCTGCGCATTCTGGCGGGTAACGCTGCAGGACCCATCGAAATCTCGAACTGGCTGCTCGCGTTCTCCATGTTCCTGTTCCTCAGCCTCGCGCTGGTAAAGCGCTATGTCGAACTGGATACGGTCGAATCCGAGAAGCCCGACGAGAAGCGCGTCATGGGTCGCGGTTACCGCAAGGCCGATCTCGACATGCTGTCACAGCTTGGGGTGGCCAGCGGATTTGCGGCGGTGATCGTTCTGGCGCTCTTTGTTGAAGGCGCGGGCAAATCCGGCCTCTACACGCACCGCGAGCTGATCTGGCTGGTTTGCCCCATCGTGCTTTACATCATCGGCCGCATCTGGGTGCTGGCGAAGCGGCGTGAACTGCCGGATGATCCGATCTTCTTCATCATCACGGACTGGCGCAGCCATCTCATGGGCGCCATCGTCGCCCTGATCTTCTTCATGGCCGTATGATCGTGCAATGCCATGGCTGAACCCTGTCAATCCTGGGGTGGCCTGAAGGCTGGCGATATGCCTGTGCTTCACCCGCAAGCCGTAACCGATGTAATGCTTCCGCAGGGTCCATGGCTCGCCTTCGGCAATGGCCGCAGCTATGGAGACAGCTGCTTTCCAGCCAACGGCACCATGATCGACATGCGCGGCTTGAACCGCGTGCTTCATCTCGATCCCGAAAGCGGCATCCTGCGTGCGGAAGCAGGCCTCCTGCTCTCGGACCTGTTGCCGCATATCATTCCTCACGGATGGTTTCCCGCTGTCGTACCTGGCACACGGTTCGTTACCATCGGCGGGGCCATCGCCAATGACATCCATGGCAAGAACCATCACGTCAACGGCACCTTCGGCGAACACGTGATTGCCTTCGAATTGTGGCGCTCGGACGGGCAGAAGCTGCGGTGCTCGCGACAGGATAATCCCAGTCTTTTCCATGCAACAATCGGCGGCATGGGCCTGACAGGCCTTATCACCTGGGCCGAGATACAGCTGATGCGCACGCCCTCCCCCAATGTGGTGCAGGAGGCGTTGCCGCTGGAGAACCTGTCCGATTTCTTCCGGCTGGCGCCGCCAAGTGACGCAACCCATGCCTATTCCGTGGCCTGGCTCGACAGCCTCGCCGCGGGATCGAACCTCGGGCGCGGTGTGCTGCTCCGGGCCAATCATGCTGGCGAGTCCCTCGTGCAGGACCGCAGGACAACGCCGCTGATATCCATTCCGTTCACACCGCCGCTGCCGCTGCTGAACCGCTGGACGCTGCGGGCCTTCAACACGCTTTATCGTCACCGCGCCCTGTCAAAAACGGGAGAGCAGCCCGTTCCCTACAAGTCATTCTTCTTCCCGCTGGATGCCGTCCGACGCTGGAACAGACTCTACGGGCCGGGTGGTTTGCGCCAGCATCAGAGCGTGATCCCGATGGTGCATGCCGAGCCTGTCATAGCCGCCATGATCGAGGAAACCCACCGGGCTCGGCATGGATCGTTTCTGACAGTTCTCAAACTTTTCGCAGATCGTCCGGCAATGGGCCTCATGTCCTTCCCGCGCGCCGGAGCCACGCTGACACTGGACTTTCCCTATCTCGGCGCGCGGACGGACGCCCTGCTCGACCGGCTGGACGCGCTCACCATGTCCTGCGGCGGGCGCGTCAACCCGTACAAGGATACCCATATGTCGGCAGCAACTTTTGCGGCGTCGTTCCCGCAGATGAAGACTTTCAAGACCTTCATGGACCCGATGACGCGATCACAGATGGCCGAGCGCGTCGGTCTGATTTCCGGGAGCGTTACCCGCCAGAAAGCATGCGATATGCTGGTGAAAAGCTGATCCGAAGGATCACCCTAGCGCCTTGAGCGCCAGATAATCCTTCACGATCCCCACGACGCCGCGCGACAGAACCTCGTCGAAAGCCTCGACGAACGCATCTACATGCTCGCGCGTGATCGTCAGCGGCGGCTCAAGCCGGATGACGTTGCGGTTGTATTCCGTGAAAGCCACCAGAATGGCCTTGTCCTTCAACATCAAGGCGCCGAAGAAACCGCAGAGCGAGCCCTTCAGCTTGTCATCCAGCAAGGCCACCATCTGCTTCAGACCAAACGGCAGCGCCTGGCTGATATCGTTGAACTCGACGCCGATCATCAGGCCCTGTCCGCGCGCTTCCTTGAGAAGGCCGGGATACTTGGTCACGAGAGCCTGCAGGCCCCCGAGCAGATAATCGCCCTGCTCCGCAGCGTTTTCGATCAGATTCTCGTCATAGAGGATGTTCAGCGCCTCAATGGAGGTGGCGCAGCCCTCGCCGATGCCGCCGAATGTGGCAGGCGCATGCACAAGCGCCTTCTTGGGCACACCATAGGCCTTCATGAACACACCGCGCCGCGCGATCATCGCCGCCATCGCCGTCTTGGAACCGCCCAGAGCCTTGGCCAGTGCCGTCACATCCGGCACAACGCCAAAATGTTCGAAAGCGAAGAACCGCCCTGATCGACCCATGCCGCATTGCACTTCATCAGCAATCCACAGCACGCCGTGCTTGTCGCACAAAGCCCGAAGACCCTGCCAGAACGCAGTCGGCGCCTGATTGATGCCGCCGCCGCCCTGGATCGTCTCCAGCACGATGGTCCCGATGGAGGGATCGCTCTCGAACGCCACGCGGATTGCTTCGATATCCCCAAAAGGCACGCGCCGCGTATTCTCCGTCACCTTGAATTGCTGGCGGTAGAGCGGGCCATCGGTGATGGCCAGCGTACCCTTTGTCTTTCCGTGGAAGGAGTTTTCGGCATAAACGATGGTGGCGCGGTCTGGTCCCTGCGCCTGTTCGCAGATCTTCAGCGCCGCTTCCATAGCTTCCGAGCCGGATGAACCCAGAAACACCATGTCGAGATCGCCCGGCGCAATCTGCGCCAGATTATGCGCCAGGCCGGAGGCATATTGCGACATGAACGCCATGCAGATGTCCTGGCGACTTTCCTCCTCGAACTTTTTGCGCGCCGCCACAATGCGCGGATGGTTGTGACCGAAGGCAACCGAGCCGAAGCCACCGAAGAAATCGAGTATCTTCCGGCCATTCTGGTCGATGTAGTAAGGCCCCTCAGCGCGATCGATCAGGATACGGTCGAAGCCAAGAAGGCCGAGAAAATGCAGCTGGCCGGGATTCAGATGATCGGCCCAGAGCTTGCGCACATCCTTGAGGCCCAGCGCCTTGGTTTCCTCAAGGGTGAGAAGCTTGGGGCGGTTCGGCAGAAGTGTCTGGTTCAAGGCTGCGGACATGTGTGCTTCCTCAGATCGCGTTGACGGTGGTGGCGATGGCGGCAGCTTTGCCCGCGCGATACTCGCGGTAGGCCGCCTTCAGCATGTCCTCGTCGCGGTGCATCGGCTTCCACCCGAGGTCGTTGCGAAGTGCTGTCGTATCCAGAATGCAGGTCTCATCGGCGATCAGGTACTGTTCGGGATCCATGATCGGCAGATTGACGGCATCAAGCGCCGTCAACGTGAGCTTCACGAGCGCAGCCGGTGTCGGCACGAGAAATGACTTGCTGCCCGCTTCCGAAATCAGGTCTCCCAGCAGCTTGCGGATTGGCGGAGGTGAATCCGAGCCGAGATTGTATTCCTTGTTGGGAAAGCCGCCTCGCCAGGCGGCATGCGCCGCAGACGCGCAATCGAAGACGGAGATGAACTGGTAGGGGTTCTTGCCGCCACCGATCATCGGAACTGGAAGATTCAGGTCGATCAATTTGAAAAGCTTGACCAAAATACCAAGACGCCCCGGTCCAATGATCAATCGCGGGCGGAAGATCGAGATATTGAAGCCTTTCTTGCGCCATTCAATGCAAAGCTCTTCGGTCGCTAGCTTCGACTTGCCATATTCGCCCAGCGGCTCCTTGCGGGCGCTCTCGGGCTTCGGGATGTCGTGGGTATGGCCGTAGATCATGTCCGTCGTGAACTGCACGAGATGGCGCGCGCCGGTCTGTTCCATGCGGTCCAGCAGATTGACGACACCGTGGTGGTTCACCGGCCAGAAGAATTCGTGCCGCTCTGCGCGGGTCACGATGGGTGACAGCATTTTCGCTGCCATGTTGTAGACCGCATCGCCCGATTGAAAATCGAGCGCATCCAGCGTCTCGCGCCGACGGATATCGATCTCGACGAACGAAAGATTGGGATGCGGCTTGAGATGCAGTTTCTGGATATCCGCCGCGACGACCTTTTCGCCCAAAGCCAGCAGATCAGCCGCCAGCTGCCGCCCGACAAACCCGTCACCGCCGATGATGAAATGACGCATTGTTCGACCTCAACTCAGGGAAATGAAAACGGTGCCCGCCATGATCAGCGCAATGCCAGCGATGCGGGCCGGGCCCACGTCCTCTCCGAAGACAAGAAAGGCATAGGCCGCAACCACAACATAGGCGAGGCTCAGGAAGGGATAGGCGAAGGACAACTGCACACGGCTGAGCACAACAAGATGCGACGCCATGCTGACCACGAAAAGGCAAAGGCCAGCCAATACCCAGGGGCTGAACACGACCGAGGACGCTGTGCCGACGAGCCCGCTGATACCGCCGCTTCCGGTGGAGAGCGAGCCAAACGACAGCATGCCCTTTTTCAGCATGATCTGCGCCGCCGCATTCGTGAGAACGGTGAACAGGATCAAACCGATGGAAAGCGTCTTCGGATTCATGTCAGGTGTTTAGTCGCCACATTTGAAGAAAGAGTTCATTCCGCTCTTGGCCTCGCGTAATGCTCATTACAGGTCAGGAATATACAATTTTCAGACCCCTTCTTCAAACAAGCACTGAAAATAGCATTAGCAAAAAAGGTGAACCCTCCAAGACGAGGCTGCATGCTGACATTCAAGCCTTGCTATAGGCCGTGCACATTCGCGGATGCGCCGGACGTATCCGGTTGCACTTGATAGCGGGGGCGGTGTGGCCGATGCTGGGCCGGACAGAAGGACAGTACCGATGCTTCATAGACGCAAACTCCTGATTGGCGGCACTGCAGCAACCGCGATGCTGTCCATGCCAGCCGGCGCGCAGGCCCCTGCCCTCGAATTCCTGACCGCAGGTCCCGGCAGCGCGTTTCTCCCTTATGGCGAAGGTATCGCAAAAATCGTCAATGCTGCAGGCGCGGTCACCCTTCAGATCGTGCAGACCAAGGGTTCCATCGAGAACCTGTCGGCGGTTGAATCTGCCCCCAGCCGCATCGGCACGGCATTCATCGGCTCGGCCTATGAGGCAATGAACGGCATTGGTCCCTTCGCAGGAAAAAAGCACGGCAATCTCCGCGCCATAGCACCGATGTATGAAACATCCTTCCAGACCGCCGCCAAAACCAGCAAGGGCATCCGGAAGGTCTCGGACCTTGGCGGCAAGACTGTCGGCGTTGGACCTGCGGGCGGGCCAGCGGAGGCCTTTTTCAAGGGGCTGGTCGAAGTGTCGGGACTGACGAACGTCACCATCGCCAACGGCACCTCGGCCGAACTGGAAGCGGCCTATCTCGCGGACCGCATTGATGCCTTCTGGCAAGGCGCAAGCATTCCGATTCCGGCCCTCGTCCGCATGGCCAACGCGGTTGAATCGATCGTCTTCGGACTCACGGATGCAGAAATGGACGCTATGCTCAAGCGCTTTCCGTATCTCGCGGTCGGCGACGTCGCCGCCAACGCCTACAAGGGGCAGCAGCAGGCGATCCGCTCCGTGGCGGCCTGGAATGTGATTGTCGCGCATGCAGGCCTGACTGACGACACAGCTTACGCCTTGACGAGGGCAATCCTTGGCTCGGACGGCATCGCCGCCGCGACAAATGGCGCTGGCGCATCGACAACAGCGGCCAATGCAACCAAGAACAGGGTCGTGCCCTGGCATCCCGGCGCGGCACGCTACCTGCGCGAAAAGGGCATTGCTGTCTGACAGCGCAACCGCCATGACTGCGCCGGGGAGGACAGTCCTTGGCGCGTTATCTGGGCATTGATGTCGGCGGCAGCGCAACGCGCTGGCATCTTGCAGATGATGCGGATAAATCCGACCGCACAGGAGCCGATATTGGCTTTTCCGGACATATTTACAGGCCGGATGTGCTGGCTCAGGCGGAAAAGGCCATAGAATCGATGAGTCGCCGGATCGGGCGCGTCGATGCTATTTTCGCCGGGGTTACAGGGCTTTCCCAAGGCACACACGAGGCAATATCGCTGCACGGGCTTCTCGCGAGGGCGTTCGGCACATCCACCATTACACTGATGAGCGATATCGAGCTCGCCTGCCGCACGGTCTTTGCACCCGGCAAGGGCATTCTGGTCTATGCAGGCACCGGATCGATTGCAGCCCATGTCTTGGCAGACGGCAGCATTGTGACTGCAGGAGGAAAAGGCGTCCTCATCGACGATGCTGGCGGCGGCTACTGGATTGCGATCCGGGCGCTTCGGGCCATTCTGCGGGCGGAGGATACCCAGCCCGGAAGCGGCTGGAACACGCAGTTGGGTCAAGCCATGGCCGTAAATCTCGGTGGCAACGATTGGCCGTCTGTGAAGCAGGCCGTATATGGACGTGAACGGGGTGAAATCGGCATGCTTGCGCTGCCCGTTGCGGGTGCGGCTCATGCCGGTGATTCGACAGCGCTGGCCATCTTGAGCGATGCCGGGCGCGAACTCGCAAGCCTTGCCCGGATGCTGGAAGGCCGTATCGGACGCCATCCGATCAGCCTTGGCGGACGGGCTGCAGCGCTCCATTCTGCGATTTTTCAGAGTTTGCGCGATACTTTGCCCGATCGGGCAACCTCTCTTTCAGAGATTGGCGCTGCAGCGGCCGCCGCACGGCTTGCTGCGAGCGGTCCATTATTCGCGGACCAGACACGCGCTTAAAAGATTGATTTTGCTGCGGCCATGGCTTATGTGGCGCACAGCGAGCCGTAACTAGCTTTCGCTTTATTTTCCACATGTCGCCACACGCACAGGGATGTGACTTGCCTAAATTCAGCTTCAACAACTTCTCGGATCGCCAGACCACAGCGTCCGAAGCCAGAAAAGCCCTTCTCGAAAAGTTCAAGAGCCGCCCGACCGAGGACGATCCGGAAGTGATCGCCCGCAAGGCCGAGCGTTCCGCTATCCTGAGGGCACGCGAAGAGCGCGAGGCCGCCAAAGCTGCGGCCAAGGCCGCAGAAGATGCCATCAAGGCCAAAATCAAGGCCGAACGTGAGGCGCAGGAAGCCGCTGAACGCGCGGCACGCGAAGCGCAGATCGAGGCAGAGCGCGCAGCCCGTGAAGCTGCCCGCGCCAATCTCGTGACCCGCGCCATCATGGACCAGATGGACTGGAAGGCCCAGCGCCTCGCAGCCCGCAAGAAGCGCTGACAGTTTCCTTTACGCAGAAAGTATTCGAAGCCGCCCGATTGGGCGGCTTTCTTTTGTGCAGTTCATCCAGACAAACAAAAAAGCCAGGCAAATGCCCGGCTTTTTCGGATTAGTTGGGTTTTCAGAAGGATCAGAACTTCTTGACCACTGGGACGGCCACAGGTGCCGGTGCAGGGTCATCCCAACGGTACTTCAGCGAGAACGACACGATATCAAGCGAGCCCTTGGAGCGACCGTTGAACTGGGCACCGCCAGCGGCATAGGCAGGGTTTCCTGCCGGATTGAAGACATTGCCGACAGGAACGATGTCAACCCTGCCGCTCTTCACGAAGATGTGGCTATAGCTGAGGTCCATTTCGAGCTTCTCGCTCCACTTGTATGCGGCACCAACTGAAAGCCATGTGCGGTTGCCGTCAAGCACGCGCACGCCTCGTGTCTCGTCGGTGATAGGCGAGAGCTCATAGGCGACACCGGCACGCAGCTTCCAGGCATCGTTGAGCTGATACTGGGCGCCAAGTGCGAAGAAATATTCATCCCTGTAACGGAAGCCCAGACCTGTGATCGGCGCTCCAGTCGCACGGTTGACCAGAGGAAGGGTTCCGATCCGGCTCCAGTTCGTCCACTGGGCCGTTCCTGTGAGTGTCCACTGATCCGTCAGCTTCTGCGAAATACCAAGGGTAGCAATTTCTGGCAGGTTGACATTGACCTTAGCCAGACGCGACGACGTGAATGCACCGCCGGCATTAGCGGTATCAATTTCGCCCTCGAGCGAATGCCGGATGTTGGAACGATAGCCAAGGCTGATTTCCGTTCCGTTTATCGGCTTGAGTGTTACGCCTGCTGTCCAGCCGATGCCGTAAGCATCGCCCTTGATTTTCACGGTCGGGACTGCAGCGAGCGCAGGAGCGCCACCGGAGTTGGAGTTGATCGTCGCATTCAATTGCTGAAGCGTAACGCCAAAACCAAAGGCCAGCCAGTCATTGGCCTTGATGCCAATCGTCGGCGTGATGGCCACGCCGCGGATGACAGTGGATGTTCCATAGGTGCTGCCCGAAAATCCGGGATCAACCTTCGTCCGGCTGCCGAAAGGCACGCCTGTCTGGAGACCAAGCCAGACCATGTTGTTAAGCTGATAAGAGTTGTAGGATGCAGTCGTCAAAGTGTCTTGATTGATATTGCCAGAACCGATCTGGGGCACATTGAAGGGAGCGCCCAGAAGATTAAATGCACCGGTTGAATTGGTCAGGCGATCTGTCGTCACCGATGAGTTCGGCAAAACAAGCGTGAAATTATACTCGCTGCGGCGGCCTTCGAAGTTCGTGACGTTGGCCGGATTCCAAAACATGGAGCCGAGGCCGAAAGCACTGGTGCCTGCACCTGCGTAGGAGAAACCCTGTCCTGCCGAGCTCTGCTGGCGGCTGGAGAAGCCGCCGGCCATGGCG
Source organism: uncultured Beijerinckiaceae bacterium (assembly GCA_964247205.1). GTDB lineage: Bacteria > Pseudomonadota > Alphaproteobacteria > Rhizobiales > Beijerinckiaceae > JADCCX01. The sequence goes on along the minus strand of CAXTUM010000033.1, from coordinate 2,080 downwards.
CTTGAAGCGGTCAGGGCAATAACGGCAGCCGATGATCCGGCGAGAAGGACATTGGTCAGGGCTTTGCGGCTCATGGATTTCCTCAATTTTTGTTGTCCTCGCCAATGAGCGAGTCTTGAGATTGGTTTCTACCTAAACCCTGCACGGCACGGCCTGCCTAAGCAATGGGCGTTGACCGCTTCCATCGTGGTTTCATTTGTGTTGAGGTGCGAAACCAGACTGGCGTTGCGGGATTGCAACACAATCCCGCCGCATTTCAGCTAAAGCGAAGCTGATCCAGCAGTTGATGAAATCCGCTGTTGCTCCTTCTGCACAATTTGTCGCATGCTTTTTCATTCAAAAATTCGAGAGGTTATCCGCAATGAAACTCGTTCGATGGGGCAAACAGGGCAAGGAGAAGCCCGGAATTGTCGATTCCGCAGGCAAGATCCGGGATCTGTCGGGAATTGTTCCGGATATAGCGGGAGCAGTCCTCTCACCCGCCGGTCTCGCCAAGATCGCAAAGGCGAAGATCGACAAACTGCCTGTCGTGCGCGGCAAGCCGCGTCTTGGGGCTTGCGTGGGAAGCGTGCCCAATTTCTATGCGGTGGGCCTGAACTATGCTGATCACGCGGCGGAGACCGGCGCTGCCATCCCCAAGGAACCGATCCTGTTCAACAAGTCGACATCATGCATCATGGGGCCGAATGACGAGGTCATGATCCCCAAGGGCTCGAAGAAGACGGACTGGGAAGTCGAGATCGCCATCATCATCGGCAGCCGCGCGTCCTACGTCTCGCAAAAGGAAGCGATGGATGTCATCGCCGGGTTCTGCATCTGCAACGATGTCTCCGAGCGCGAATACCAGATCGAACGCGGCGGCCAGTGGATGAAGGGCAAGGGCTGCCCTACTTTCGGTCCTATTGGCCCGTGGCTGGTGACGAAGGACGAGATCAAGGACGTGCAGAAACTCGGCATGTGGCTCGATCTCAACGGCGAGCGGGTGCAGAACGGCTCGACCAGGACCATGATCTTCGGGATCAAGCACATCGTCTCCTACATGTCCCAGTTCATGGAATTGCTGCCAGGTGACGTGATCACAACGGGCACACCTCCCGGCGTCGGCCTCGGCATGAAGCCGCCGAAGTTCCTGAAGCCGGGTGACGTGATGCGCGTCGGCATCGAGGGATTGGGCGAGCAGAAGCAGCTCGTGACGGCTTGGCACGCCTAAAATCCGACAACGCGCAAATCTGGCGCGTCAGGTCATAACGCCCTACCCCGTCGGGGCGTATTGCGCCAAGCCGTTGCCGAACGACCAGTCCGGCAATGTATTCTCGGTCAGCACGATCATGATGTCCTGCGGCCGCATCCCGGCGCTTCGGGACGCGGTATCAGCAACATGAGCGTAGAGTGCACGCTTCTGGTCATTGGTTCGCCCGCTGCGCAGTGTGATGTTCACGATGACGGCGTCTTTTCCGCGCTCGATATCCAGAAACGCCGGATCGATCACGAGGTCTTCCGGCCCATGCCGCGTGATGATCTGGAAGCGATCCGCCGCAGGAACATTGATCGTCGCCACCATGGAATCATGTACTGCAGCGGACAGCGCTTGCTGGCGCTCCGGGGTGAAATGCGCGGGAATGGAAATCCTGACGAGTGGCATGATCCCTCCCCTCAACCGAGTCTGGCAGCATAGCGGGACATCAGGGGTCTTGAGGTCTGCGGCCTGATGGCAACTGCAATCCAGGACCAGACCTGGCGCAAAGCCTTGCGGCGTTCCGCCATCGCGATCTGCCTGTAGGCATCGAAATTGATGCCGCCATCCGCATGCTGCAATAGGGCATTGTGGTTGGGCATGAACAAAGTTGCTGTCGTCATTGTCATTCTCCGGTTTCAATCAATTTCATCGACAGGACTCTTGTATTTCATTCATGAAAGAAGATAATTGGACAAAACAGTCGCACTCTCACGAATTGAAATCATGAATGAGCGCATCCCATGATATGCTGGCCTTCATCCGGGTTGTCGAAGGCGGCAGCTTCGCTGCAGCCGCTGAGATGCTGGGACTGACACCATCCGCCGTCTCAAAGCTCGTCAGCCG
>CAXTUM010000032.1:0-11142 GCA_964247205.1 uncultured Beijerinckiaceae bacterium | reverse complement strand
GCCGAGGTTGCCCTGGGCGATGCCGAGCAGGAAGCGCCCGAACTGCACGATCACCGGCTGGTCGAGCCCGAGTCGGTGGCGCTCGGCCTCGACGGCGGCGCGTGGCGCGTTCGCGCCGAGGTAGGCCTTGACCGGGTCGCCGGGCGAGATCGACTGGAGGAAGAAGATGATGGCCGAGAGCACGAGCAGCAGCGCACCCCCCCCCCAGGATGAGCAGGGTCAGCCGCTGCTGGGTCTCGACGATCGCGGTGAAGTCCCGCTCGTCGGCGCGCACGACGATGTTCCAGTGCAGCGACTGGGACGCCGGGAACGCGCGCTGCAGCACCAGGTCGGTGCCACCTGGGGTCTGGATCCGCTCGACCTGGTTGCCGGTGCGCTGGGTCAGCGCCGGCACGTCCAGCTCGGTGGCCTTGAGCAGGCGCAGCTTGCCGTCGTCGATGATGACGACATGACCCACCTGCAACGGCTCCAGAATTTCGGGATGCGGCAGATGCACGCGCGTGGTGTCGCCGGGCTCGGGATTGCTGTCGAGCGTGAAGCGCTGGCCGTTGACCAGCATGGCCGAGCCGTCCCTGAACGTGCCGACGCGCAGCTTGGGGCCCTGCAGGTCAGCGAGAATGCCGACCGGCCTGTCGTATTTTTTCTCCATCGCCCGCAGCTGCTTGACGCGGGCGCGCAGCACATCATGCGAGGAATGACTCATGTTGATGCGGAAGACATCGGCGCCCGCCTCGAACAGCTTCTCGACGACGGCATCATCCTGCGATGCAGGCCCCAGCGTGGCGAGAAGCTTGGTCTTCCGCATGCGTCTCATCGTTGCTGCCCCCCGGGCTGTTGCCCGCCAGATTGTTGTCCACCAGATGGCTGGCCACCCTGACGGTTCGCATCCGTCAGCTGAACCGTCCAGTTCTTCTGTTCACCCGTATCGATCTCGAAAAACCCCGTGCGGTCAAAGCCGCGGGCCAGGCAATTGTCGAAGGCGCGGATGGAAAATTCGCGTTCCCGCGAGCACATGAACGACGAGCCGCCCCATTCGCCACCGCGGTCATAGTCGATGGCGTAGACATAATAATATTTGAAATTGAGATCGCCCTTCAGCACGGCCTCGCAGGCATTGGCCTTCAGGTTGAACCATCCTTCGGTTATCCACCCCTGCGGATCACGGTATCCCACAGCGACGCCCACGCGGCTGGTCGTTGTGTTGCAGATGCGCATGTCCGCCCGTGCCTCTCCAGCGCCCGCAAACAGCACCGCAGCAGTCAGGGCGAAAAGCATGCTCCTCATGGTTCCACCATGATGGCGCGAATATCATTGGCGTTGGTCAGCGTCGGTCCTGTCTCCAGCAGATCACCCAGCGCGCGGAAAAACGGCGTCGAATTGTTCTGCGCGAGATGCGCCGTGATATCGAGGCCCTTCTGCTGCGCCCGGGCCAACGTCGTCTCGTCGATGAATGCGCCTGCTGGGTCGGTCGGCTCGCCGCGTCCGCCATCGGTGCCGTCGGTATCGCCCGACAGCGCCGCGATGCCCGCGGTCCCGTCCAGCGCCTGGGCCAGCGCCAGCGCATATTCCTGATTGGGACCACCCGCGCCCTCGCCACGGATGGTGACGGTGAGTTCGCCGCCCGACAGGATCACGGCGCGCTTGCCCGCCGCTTTCATCTCCAGCGCCATCCTGGCATGGGCATCCGCCACATCGCGGGCCTCGCCCTCGACATCGGGGCCGAGTGAATGCACTTCGTAGCCTGCATCAACCACCGCCCTGATCGCGGCCTGCAAACCGTCGCGTGGCCGGGTGATGATGTCGAAGCTGGACCGCGCGAAGACGGCGTCGCCCGGTTTTGGCGTCTCCTCCGATGAATCAGCCAGCACGTGTTTCGCACTTTCGGGCAGATCAACGCAGTATTTCGCCAGGATGGCCAGCGCATCGGCCTGCGTTGTCGGGTCAGCAACGGTTGGGCCGGAGGCGATGGTTGAAGGATCATCGCCCGGAACATCCGAGATCGCCAGCGTCCAGATATGGTGCGCCGCAATCCGGGCCGCCAGCCGCCCGCCCTTGATCCGGGACAGGTGCTTGCGCACGCAATTGATCTCGCCGATATGCGCGCCGGAGCGCAGGAGCGCCTTGTTCAAGGCCTGCTTTTCGGCGAGCGTCATGGCTCCGGCGGGCGCGATCCAGTTGGCCGAGCCGCCACCCGACATCAGCACGACGGCGATATCCTCGGGCCGCGCCTCGCTCGCAATGGCAAGGCTGCGCCGAGCAGCGTCAACGCTGCCCTGATCAGGCACCGGATGCCCGGCGCTGATCATCTGTATCACCGGATTCGCTCCTTCGTAGCCATGGCGTGCGGTGCCGAGACCGAAAAGCCGTTCAGGAGGCAAGCCGTAAGCCGACAGGTAATATTGAACTGCAGCCGCCATCATGCTGCCTCCAGCCTTGCCGGTGGACAACAGCAGGATTCGGCCTTTGGGCGGAGGTGGAGGCAGCGCCCCCGGCAGGGCGTGATCAGGATGCGCAGCAGCGACAGCGGCATTGAAAATGCTGCGAAGGAAAGCGCGCCGCTGCTCCAGCGACCGATGGTGCATCGGTTCAGACATCAATTTGCTTACGACGAATGACGGAGATTTCTGTGTAGGCCAGCGCCGCAGCCTTCCACAAGTACCCGCAACGATATAATCTTTGCCAGATTGACTGGGGTCGGCAGTGCATTCTCCTCTTCCCAAGCGGATCAGCGCCAGAGATGGCAGTGAATCATACGACATTGTGGCGGGTGATATCGCCAGCGGCGCGCTCATCATTGCGGATCACGCGTCCAGTGCGATGCCGCCGGAATTCGCGCATCTCGGCATGGCTGCGCATGAGCTTCAGCGGCATATCGCTTACGACATCGGGGTGGAATGGCTGACACGCGCCCTGGCGGCCAGACTGGGCGCGCCCGCCGTCTTGTCCCGCTTCTCGCGGCTGCTGATCGATCCCAACCGGGGCGATGATGATCCCACGCTGGTGATGCGTTTGTCCGATGGCGCCGTTGTGCCGGGCAATGCGCGGATTGGCGAAGCGCAGATCCGGCAGCGGATGGAGCGCTTCTCGCTGCCCTATCATGCCGCCGTGGCCTCGGTGATCGATACCATGATCGGTGCGAGGACCATCCCCGCTGTCGTTTCCATTCACAGCTTCACCCCCAGTATGAAGGGCATCGACCGGCCCTGGCATGTCGGCGTGCTCTGGGACAGCGATCCGCGCCTTCCCGTGCCACTGATCGGGATTTTACAATCCGACACCACCATCATCACGGGTGATAACGAACCTTATGACGGCGCATTGCAGGGCGACAGCATGTTCCGCCATTGCATTCAGCGCGGCCTTGCCCATGTTCTGATCGAGGTGCGGCAGGATTTGATCGCGGCCGAAGCCGATGCCATACGCTGGGGCGAGCGGCTGGCAAATGATCTCATGCCATTGCTTGAGCGCCCGGAGATGCACGCAATCCGGCACTACGGCAGTCGCGCCTGACAATTGAGGAGCTGCGATGAGCAATTTTGACAAGTCGACCACCACCGAACTTGAAGCCGCCGCCTTCCGCAGGCTGATGCGGCATCTGTCGGAGCGCAGTGATGTCCAGAACATCGACATGATGAACCTCGCGGGCTTCTGCCGGAACTGCCTGTCGAACTGGATGATGGATGCCGCGAAAGAGCGCGGTCTGGATCTCTCGAAGGAAGACTCCCGCGCCCATGTCTATGGCATGCCCTATGACGAATGGCGGGCGAGGCACCAGAAGGATGCCACGGCCGAACAGCAGGCGGCCTTCGCGAAGAGCGCATCCGGCCATTGATCCGTTGACAAGCTGTATCCTTGCTTGACGCGCGGCACCTGAGCCGGTTCAAGCGGCGATCACAGGAGATCACCCATGAACGATGCCGCCAGCGACATGAACCCGCAGACCGCCCAGCAGCTCAAGTCCATCATCGAGCGCATCGAGCGGCTGGAGGAGGAGAAGAAGGCGCTGGCCGAGGATATCAAGGAAGTCTACGCCGAGGCCAAGGGCAACGGTTTTGATGCCAAGATCCTGCGCAAGGTCGTGTCGATCCGCAAGCAGGAAACCGCCGAGCGTGTCGAGCAGGAAGCCCTGATCGATCTCTATCTGGCAGCGGTCGGCACGAAGGATTGAGGGTCTCTACACGCTCAAATCCAGCCTGAACTTCGCGAAGCCGTTCGCCCCATCGCTGGCAAAACTCACGCCTCTGACGGTCGAAACCAGCGCCTTCGCCCGGGGATTGCTCTCGAACACGACGTTCTTTGCGCCCGGCACCGCCTTAAGGCTCCAGTTGCCGTCTGCCTTGGGGTCCAGCGTACCAGTCTGCTGGAAGAACTTGATGATCACGTCGCGCGTGGCATCCGGCGCATCCAGTACGATGGTCTTGCCATCATTGCCGGGGAAATTGCCGCCGCCTGACGCGCGGTAATTGTTGGTGACCACAACAAATTCCTGCTCCGGCGTCACCGGCTTGCCCTGATGCGACAGCCCTGTGATGCGGCTGGCGGTGGCATCCAGCACCTTGCCGGTGCCGTCGTATTTCGCGGGTTGCCCCAGATCGACCTGATAGGTCACGCCGTCGATCATGTCGAAATTGAAGGCCGGAAAAGCCGCATTGATCAGTTGCTGTTCGTCGTCGCTCGCCTTGATCTGGTTGAACAGTCCGCAGGACATCTCCAGCCAGTCCTTGAGCTGCTGCCCATTCACCTTCACGGCTTTCAGCGTGTTGGGATAGATATAAAGGTCCGCCACGTTCTTGAGCGCAACCTGTCCTTCCGCGATCTGGGTGTAGAATTCCACGCCGCCGCGTCCGCCCGCCTTGAAGGGCGCCACCGAGGACAGCAACGGCAGTCTGGCGTGGGGGCTGCCCGCCAGCAATTGCTTCGCGTACCAGATCTGCGCATCGGAAATGACCTGCAGGGCGGCGTTGTCGGCGATCACCGAAAAGTACGTGTCCATCGCCTTGGCGGTCTTGCCCACGGGACGGCGCACATATTCGAGGGTGGCGTCATGCTCGGCTTGAACGGCAGCCAGCATCTCGGCTTTCGGCTCGGCCAGCGGAACCACCTTGCCCGCTTCGCGCTTGAAAATCGGCAGCGCGCCGACGGAATGGCTGACAACCTTGAAATCAGCACCGCTCTTTTGCAGCACAAGGTCGATCTGGCCGAGATGGCTGCCCCAGAAACCGGCCATGACGGCGGGAACGCCGTTGAGCGTCCCTTTCTCGATATCGATGCCGGGCCTGTCCTTGAACACGGGACCGGGGAAAACGAGATGCAGGTGTCCCGTCAGGATCACGTCGATGCCGGGAACGGATGCCAGATACAGCGCCGCGTTCTCGTCCTTGCCCTGCGCCGTCGCGTTCGAGATGCCGGTATGGGCCAGCGCCACGATGATATCGGCCCCGCGCTCCTTCATCTCCGGCACCCAGGCCCGGGCGCTCTCGACGATATCGCGCGTGTCGACCTTGCCGCGCAGATGGGTCTGGTCCCATTGCATGATCTGCGGCGGCGTGAAGCCGATGACGCCGACGCGCAGCCGGTGGGAAGCGCCTGCTTCATCCACCACATCGCGGTCCAGGATCACGTAGGGGCGCACGAGCGTGTCATCGCCCCGTATGCTGCCCGCCAGCTGGCCCTTGGCGACATTGGCGCAAACCGCAGGATGTTTGGCGCCAGCCAGTGATTTCGCCAGAAAATCGAGGCCGTAGTTGAACTCGTGATTGCCCAGCGTTCCCGCATCGTACTTCATCTGGTTCATGGCCCGGATGATGGGATGCGTGTCGCCCGCCTTGAATCCCCGCTCGTAGGCCATCAGGTCGCCCAGCGGATTGCCCTGCAGGAAGTCGCCGTTCTCGAACAGCAGCGTGTTCTTCGCCTCGGAACGCGCCTTGTCCACGAGACTGGCGATCCGCGCGAGGCCAACAGTGTCATCCGCCTGATCCCTGTAATAATCATAGGATTGGACGTGGACATGGATATCAGTGGTTTCCAGAATGCGCAGCTTGATGGTGTTGGCGCCGGCCTGCGCGAAAGCGCCGCTGATTGTGCTCACTCCAGCCATCGCCAATCCCCCGCCGACAACGGCTCGCCGCGACGGACTGGATGCGTCATTGATTTCAGGACTGCCGACGGACATTTGTTCTCTCGCCCTTGTTTTCGCTGGCATAATGCTACTGTTGCCCGCGCCTTTCAAGGCTTGTCGAAGCCACAAGTCACACCCTCATGACCGTGGCCGGAAAGTCCCTGTCTGGGCCGCTGAATCCGGGAATTCGTCGAAGATCGATTCAGGATCTTCGCTCACAGCTTCCCCCTCGACCTCGAACAGGAACGCGGGTGTGGCCAGACCCGCCACCTCGAGATAGGTCGATGCGGGGGCATGCTGGCCCAGCTTCTTCATCCGGACCTTGCGGGCCAGCGCCACCGAGCCCGGTACGGTGACATACGTCACGACCTTCACAAGATCAGCCACCGTCATGCCGCCTTCGCGCAGAACCTCGATCAGGTTGTCCCAGGCGATATCCATCTGCTCCTCGAGCGTTTCGGCCACGGTTCCGTCGAGCCGCGCCCCGATTTGCCCGGAAATGACCAGCCGCCGGGCCCGCGCAGAATGCACCACCCCCTGGCTGTAGAGCGATCCGGGCTGCGCAATGCGGCGCGGATTGAAGAAACGCGGCATGAATGACCTCGCGGATGATTCTCAAAAGGCTCGAGATGATGCATCATCATAGGGAAAAAGCGAATCAGCTGAATCCACAGACAAGAACCAAGGGCAAGAATGGCTGGGCTGACTGGGATCAAATCATTGGGATTGACGGGAGGCGCGGCATTGGCAGGCGGAGCCACGGGCGCGGCTGTGCTATCGGTCAGCGGCGCACCGGCCCTTGCGGCCGGACTTGGCGGATTGTCGCTGGCGGCCTGCGCCATCGCGATCACACGTCTCGTGGCATCGGGAGCGGACCGCATCCGGCTTGAACAGACGGTGAAAAGCCTTCAGGCCGATATCACGGGGCTGACCGAACAGCAGGCCCGGGCCGATGCGCGGATGGCGGAGCTCGAGCGCCTGAGCATCGAATCGCCTGCGCTTGTCTGGCGTGAGGCGACGGCGGATATCGAAGTTCTGGGCCGGCTCGTCAGCGATCTTGCGCGGAATGTGGCGAACCATGAGAAGCAGATCGCATCGGCGGCCTCTGGACAGGTCGTGCCGGCGCGAAATCAGGACGCCGCATCCGCTCCTTCTCCCGAATGGTTCGAGGACGAGGCCGAACTCGGCTTCACGGCAGAGCCTCCGATGCTGCCCGAGAGCTTCGAGGCTCCGTCGTCCGCCGTGATGGCGGAACTGAAATCGACGCTGGCCTCGGCGCTGGCCAGTGACCGGCTGGAACTCTGCCTGCAGCCCGTTGTCGCCCTGCCGCAGCGCAAGACGCGCGGTTACGAGGCGACATTGCGGCTCAAGGGCGAAAGCGGCGACCTGCAATCCGATGCCGATCTGCGCCGCATCGCCGCCGCCACCGGGCTGGAGCACGAGCTGGACCGCGTGCTCGTGGACCGCGCCGTGCATGTGTTGCGCATTCTCAGGGCCCGCAACAGGGAGGTTTCGCTGGTCTGCGGCATTGCGGGCTCCAGCCTTGCCAGTGCTGGCTTCACGGATATGCTGGACCGTCTGACGCGCCTCGACATCGGCCTGTCCGGTGCTCTGATCCTGGAAATCGGTGATGACGGGATGCGGGCGCTCACTGATGAGGCGCGGGCTGCATTAACGATGCTGTCGGCCAAGGGCATCGGCTTTGGCCTCTGCCGCATGCCGCATCTGCGGCTCGATATGGCCGATATGGCCGCGCATGGCGTCCGGCAGGTCAGGGTATCGGCACGCATGCTGATCGAAGCAACTCAGGACGAGGCGACGGGCTCGGATATCCATCCGGCGGATCTGGCGGAATATCTCCAGCGGCGGGGTATCGAGTTGCTGGTCTGCGATGTTGCGACAGAGCAGAATGTTCTGGATCTTCTCGATCATTCACCACCGCTGGCCATTGGCCCCCTGTTCGGGGCCGCGCGGGCTGTGCGCCCCGAGGTTCTTGAGCCCAAGGCCGTCGCAGCGCAGGAAACCCGTGCTGAAGCGCGCCAGAAAGCCGCCGAAGCCCAGGCAGGCAATCCCCTTGCAGCCGGGCAAGGCGCTTCACGCGGGCAGCGCCAGACTTTCCGGAGTCTGCTGCGCCGCGCCTGACGGGACGCAGGTGCTTGACGAAAGGCTGTTCGGCGTGGTCGAGAACCCGCGGCCCGCCGTCAACCGCCTGAGAGCTCATGTTGTCCAGTATTCCCGTTCTTTCGAGCCTCGACGCCTGGTCAGGGCGCTATGACGTGATCTTCTCCGATGTCTGGGGCGTCGTGCACAACGGCCTTGCCCCCCATCCTGCTGCGGGCGAGGCATTGTCGCGGTTCCGACGCAACGGCGGCATCGTCGTGATGATCTCCAACGCACCGCGTCCGCACTGGTCTGTCATTGAGCAGCTGAACCAGATCGGTGTCACGCAAACGGCCTATGATGCCGTTGTCACCTCAGGTGATGTGACACACCAGCTGGCGCTGGCGCAGCCAGACAATCGCTGCTTCCACATCGGAGCGGAGAAGGACGAACATCTGTTTCGCGATCTCGCTGTGAAGCGCGTGGGCATCGAAGACGCCTCATTCGTGATCTGCACTGGCCTGAAAGATGACGAGACCGAGACGGCCGAGGATTATCGCCCCATCGTCACAGCCATTCGCCGCCGCAATATCCCGATGATCTGCGCCAATCCCGATCTCGTGGTGGAGCGCGGCCACAAGCTGATCCCCTGCGCAGGGGCCATCGCGGCGATTTATGAGGAGATGGGCGGCACGGTGATTCAGGCGGGCAAGCCGCATCCGCCGATTTATGCCGCGACCTACGCCAAAGCCACGGAGCTTCTGGGCCGGAAGCCTGATAAATCCCGCATTCTGGCGATTGGCGACGCGATCCGTACCGATATCGTGGGCGCAGCAGGCTTTGGCGTGGATAGCCTGTTCCTGAGCGCAGGTATCCATGCGGAGGAACTGCATGGCCCAGACAGCATATTGTGCGGCGAGCGGTTGCAAGCTTTCCTAGCTGTGCAAGTGTTCCAACCCAGCGCCGTGATGCAGAAGCTGGCCTGAGGCACAAAAAAGGCGGCTTGCACCGCCTGTTTCTTGTCGGACGATGACCGTGACGGATCAGATTCCGCAGACCGCCTCGATCTTGCTCTTCAGCGTCTGGGCATTGAAGGGCTTGACGATGTAGTTGTTCACGCCGGCCTTTTTGGCGGCGATGACGTTCTCGGTCTTCGATTCCGCCGTCACCATGATGAAGGGCAGGGCGCGCAGGCCTTCATCGCCGCGCACGTTGCGGAGCAGTTCGTATCCCGTCATGGGAGCCATGTTCCAGTCGGAGATCACCAGGCCATAGCGCTTCTGTTTCAGCTTGGAGAGCGCAGCCGAGCCGTCAGCCGCCTCATCCACATCCTCGAAGCCAAGCTGCTTGAGGAGGTTCCTGATGATTCGCACCATGGTCTGATAGTCGTCAACCACCAGAATAGGCATGGAAGTGTCGAGCGCCATCGTGTCCAAACTCCGTTCTGCAAACCAGTTGGCCGCAGCAGTTCACCCGTGATCAGCGTGGTCCACATCGAGTGAATCTTGCTGAAGTGTTTCATGATGTAGAGCAATGGAATTGCCATCTGGTTAATGAAAAACGGCACGCATACCGGAAGTTGCAGCGCTTGACGCTGGCGCCGGAGCCATCCAAGAGCGTCTGGCATCCCATGTCGAACCCTTTTCTGTCCCTCCGCGATCCCGCCGCACTGCCAGGTACTCTGGCAAAGCCTGTGCTCGCCATCGGCAATTTCGACGGCATGCACCTGGGCCATGCCGCGCTGCTGCATGAAGCGCTGCGGATCGGCGCGGCTGCTGGCAGGTCTGCCGCCATCCTCACCTTCGAGCCGCATCCGCGGGCGTATTTCCAGCCGGACAAGCCCATGTTCCGCCTGACACCGCCCGATCTGAAGGCGGAAGCTGCGGCGAGGCTGGGTGCGCAAGGCGCGATCGCGCTGACGTTTGACGCGGCGCTGGCGGCAGTTTCCGCACAGGATTTCGTGCAGGACCTGATCTTTGACCGTTTCGGAGCCAGCGGCATCGTCGTCGGCCACGATTTCCACTTCGGCAAAGGCAGGCAGGGCAATCCGGCGCTGCTCGCGGAGATGGGGCGCAAGGCCGGGATCGAGGTCACCATCGTGCCGCCCCTGAGTCTCGATGGAATCGTCGTGTCATCATCGCATATCCGCAGCCTGCTATCAGAAGGCGATATCGTCGGCGCCAACCGCTATCTCGGGCGAGAATGGCCGGTGCGGGCCGTCGTGGCCCACGGCGACAAGCGGGGCCGGTTGCTGGGCTATCCCACGGCCAATCTTGTCCTTCACAAGGATGTGACGCTGAAACACGGGATCTATGCCGTGCGTGCCGTTGTGAGCGGCGTCACGCACGCCGCCGTCGCCAGCTTTGGCCGACGCCCCACCTTTGATGACGGCGCGCCGAAGCTGGAGGTGCATCTCTTCGATTTCGCCGGTGATCTCTATGGCCAGACCATGGATGTGGCCTTTGTCGGCTACATCAGGCCTGAGCTGAAATTCGACGGTGTGGAGCCGCTGATCCGCCAGATGGATGAGGACAGCGGGATTGCGCGGAAAATGCTGGAAAGCGCCTGATTCCCCCTCGACGGACGCCCATTTTGCGTTAACTTCTCATCAGGCTGGATCGCACGATGGGAGACATACCATGTTGAGCTACACACCGCCGACTTCGTTCAAGGATGTTCCGTTCACGCTTGTGCGCCCTTTCGTGGCGGTGCGGGCGCTCTGCACGCTGATCGCCGTGACGCCGGGTGGCCTCATCAATGCCCATGTGCCTGTAATGCTGGCGGAAGATGAGGACGGCAACCCGATCCTCGAAGGGCATGTCGCGAAATCGACTGACGCCTTTGACGCGGTCAATGGCCCCGTCACCGCCATCGCCATGTTCCAGAAGGAGCAGGAATACGGCCTGCCCGAAGCCGCCCGCATC